>NZ_MPOB01000002.1:300000-463879 GCF_002148795.1 Oceanibaculum nanhaiense
TGGCCAGTGACCTTGCCGCCTGCAACGATTATGCGGAAGGCCGTGAGGATGCGGCGAAGGTGCTGGTGCCGGCCCTGGTGCTGATCGGCGCCGCCGACCGCATGACACCGCCCAAGGCCGGCCGCGCGCTGGCCGAGGCGCTGCCCGATCCGCGCACCATGGAGATGCCGGGCGCCGGCCATATGATGATGATCGAGAAGCCGGATGCGACGCTGGACATGCTGAAGGGCTTTCTCGCCTGGGTGCGGCCCGCATGACTGAGATTGTTGAGACGCGCGACCGCTATCCGCATTTCCTGTCCATTCCGACGCGCTGGAAGGACAACGACATCTACGGCCATGTGAACAATGTCGAATATTACTCCTTCTTCGACACGGTCATCTGCACCTACCTGATCCGCGATGGCGGGCTGGACATCCACCGCGCCCCGGTGATCGGCGTGGCGGTGGAGAGCAAATGCACCTTCAAGCGCTCGCTCGCCTTCCCCGATGTGGTGGAGGCCGGCCTGCGCATCGCCAGGCTGGGCAATTCATCGGCGCGCTATGAGATCGGCCTGTTCCGCCAGGGCGAGGCGGAGATCGTGGCGCAGGGCTATTTCGTGCATGTGTTCGTCACCCGCGCCGAGCAGAAGCCGGTGCCGATCCCGGATCCGATCCGCGCCGCGCTGGAACGCATCGCGGTGGGGTGAGGGGTTACGCCGTCTGTTCCGCCCAGGCGAACAGCTTGCGCATGAAGGCGATGCCTTCCTCGACCTGTGAGACGGCGATGAATTCGTCGGGCTGGTGCGCCTGCACGATGGAGCCGGGGCCGCACATGACGGTGGAGATGCCGGCCTCCTGGAACAGCCCGCCCTCGGTGGCGAAGGCGACAACGCCGGTCTGATTCACGCCGGTCAGGTGGCGCACCAGCGCCTCGGCCACGCCATCGCTCTCCGGCTTCAGCGGCGGCACGGCGGCGAACAGCCGCATGGTCGCCCCGGCCTTCGGCGACTGCGCCTTCAGCTCCGCGTCCAGTGCTTCGACGGCGGCGCGCAGCTCGGCTTCCATCGCAGCACCATCATCCTCCGGCACGATGCGCATCTCGACCGCGAAATTGCAGTTCTGCGGGATGATGTTGCCCGCCGTGCCGCCCTCGATGCGGCCGATATTGAAGCTGGAATAGGGCGGCTCGAACGCCTCGGCGCTGGGCCGCTGCTTGGCTGCTTCCTGCATCGCCTTCACGGTCTGGATCAGGTCGGTGGCGGCGAACACCGCATTCACCCCGTTCTGCGGCAGGCTGGAATGGCCGGCCACGCCCGTTACCTCGATGCGGTAGGCCTGCACGCCCTTATGCGCGGTGACCAGCTTCATCTCCGTCGGCTCGCCGATGATGACGGCGCGCGGCAGCGGGAAATTCTCGACGATGTCGCGGATCAGATGCTTCACGCCGAAGCAGCCGACCTCCTCGTCGAAGGAGAAGGCGAAATGGATCGGCGTCCTCAGATCCATCTTCACCAGCTCCGGCACCAGCATCAGCGCGATGGCGATGAAGCTCTTCATGTCGCTGGTGCCGCGCCCGTAGAGCAGCCCGTCCTTCTGCACCACCTCGAACGGGTCGGTCGCCCAGATCTGGCCCTCCACCGGCACCACGTCGGTATGGCCGGACAGCACGATGCCGCCTTTGTCCTTCGGGCCGATGGTGGCGTAGAGGTTGGCCTTGCCGTGCGCCTCGTCGAAGGTCAGCCGGCTGTCGATGCCATACCCCGCAAGATAGGCTTTCACATCCTCGATCAGCGCCAGGTTGGACAGCGCCGAGGTGGTGTCGAAGGCAACCAGCCGGCGGATCATGGCGATGGCGCGTGCGGTATCGGTCAAGGGGGATACTCCGGGTTAGCGGGAAATCAGCCGCGCCAGAAGGAGGGCGCGAACAGGATGAGGACGGTGAACAGCTCCAGCCTGCCCATCAGCATGGCGATGGAGAGCGCCCATTTGGCGGCGTCGGGCAATGTCGAGAAATTGCCGGCCGGGCCGATGATCTCACCGAGGCCGGGGCCGACATTGCTGATCGCCGTGGCCGCGCCCGACACGGCGGTCACGAAGTCGAGGCCCAGCAGTCCGAGCAGCATGGAGAGCATCAGGAAGCACAGCACATAGGTGATCAGGAAGCCCATGACGGCGGTGGAGACATCCTCCGGCACCGGCTTGCGGTTATAATGCGGGATGAACACGCCATGCGGGCGCAGCAGCCGCTTCATCTGGGTGCGCGCCGTGGCATAGGCGATCTGGATGCGGAAAATCTTCACGCCGCAGGTGGTGGAGCCGGCGCAGCCGCCCAGGAACATCAGGAACAGCATCAGCGACATGCCGAACCCGCCCCACAGGCCGAAATCGGTGGTGGCATAGCCGGTGCCGGTCATCACCGAGATGCAGTTGAAGGCGGCATAGCGCAGCGCGTCCAGCGGCCCGGTATCCAGCGTCAGGAACTGCCAGGCCGCGGCCATCACCACGGCGGTGCCGGTGATCGACAGGAACCAGCGCACCTGGCTGTCCTGCAGCAGCATGCGGGCATCGCCGCGCACTGCCTTCAGATAGGCGATGAAGGGCAGGCTGCCGGCCAGCATGCCGGCGGTGATGATATAGTCGATCAGCACGCTGTCATAATGCCCGACCGAGGCATCCTTGGTGGAATAGCCGCCGGTGGCGATGGTGGTCATGGCGTGGGCCAGCGCGTCGAAGCCGCTCATCCCGGCGAAATACAGCATGAAGGTCCAGGCCAGCGTGATGCCGGCATAGAGCATGGCCAGCCCGCCGGCCAGCTTGGCGGTGCGCGGCAGCGCCTTCTCCGGCGTGTCGAACGCCTCGGTCTTGAACAGCTGCATGCCGCCGACCGACAGCATCGGCAGGATGCCCATGGCGATGACGATGATGCCGATGCCGCCCAGCCATTGCAGCAGCGCGCGCCACAGCAGCAGGCCCGGCGGCGCGGTATCCAGCCCGACAATGACGGTGGAGCCGGTGGTCGTCACCCCCGACATCGCCTCGAAGAAGGCATCGGTATAGCTCATCTGCAGGTCGGAAAAGGCGAAGGGCAGCGCGCCGAACAGCGCCACCACCAGCCACAGCAGCGTGGTCAGTATGAAGGCCTGGCGCAGATTGAGCGCCACCGTGCGCGTGCCCTGCGTGGTCAGCATCAAGGACACGCCGGCGAACAAAGTGACCAGCGCGGAGGCGGCGAACACCTGCCAGTCCTCATGGCCGGTCAGCGCATCGACCAGTGCCGGAATCACCATCACCCCGGCCAGCAGGGCCAGCACAAGGCCAACGATATAGAGAACGGGACCGAAGGCGGGCACGGCTCAGCCTGCCATGATTGTGGGCAGGGGGGCGGGCGTGGCGGGAGCCATTGCGCAGTGTGCTTTGGGGGCCAGCTTTTGGGTCGGGCGATTCATCGCGCGATCAAAGGCGATAACGCGGCATCTGTCCAGTGGGAGGGGGATGCCCCCCTCTTCTGTCGTCACCCTCGGGCTTGACCCCCATGGGCGTACTGGGGGTCCAGGGGCGGTGCCCTGCCTGAAACGCCTCAGCCCGTGGCCCCTGGATGCCCGGATCAAGTCCGGGCATGACAGTTCTGAGAAGTAGCCACCAACCCGGTCATTGCGCACCGCCGGCTTCGAGAAATCTGAGACCAACTTCCAGAAACGGCGGCTGGGTGCGCGGAAAGAGAGGGGGGCTGGAGGAGGCCAAGAGTCCCTTTTTATCCAAAATTACACTCTATGATCGCATTTTATATATTTTATACTATCTTTAAACCTGACATAGGAAATTTGATCAAGAAATAGGTTCCATGCGGTGTGCTGTTGGGCAGCGGGAGGGAAATATGGCGTACAGACCAATTCCGTGGAAACGCAACTTGAATAAGTTGCCGTCTGCGATCTCAAGATCTTTGGCTAGGATTGAGACTAACCTTGTGGCGGTAGCAGCGACGAAGTTGATTCGACCTTCCGAAATCGTCACAACGTATCGTCACCTTTCTTTTCCCGTACAGGTTGGAGAGACGGAAAACGTGCTGCCGCCTCTCGATATGGGAAAATACTCAATGCGTAACCAGCATGGCTGGGAGGTTGTGCGACGTGATCTTCCCATGATCACAAAGACTTACCATTGGGAGACTCCGAACTTCGGGGATGCGTCAACATATGGAACGCACTTGCACTACCAAGATCGCGAAGTTTACCAGCGGGAATTCCACCAACCTCGAATGTACAGATTGACGGTTGAGATGCTTCGAGCGCGCACTGAAGGAGACAATCCAAGCGCCTATAGAATTGCCGTCGATCATCAGCTTGATCGCGCAAATCCCGTTTTCGAGCAGGAACTTATGTTCATGCTTAATCTATTGCAGGAGAACGTGGGTGCCGTCGGTGTGTTCGCGAGTGATGCCAGCAGAGAAGATTATCTAGGAACGCTTCATCTCGATTGGCAGATATTCCCTCCCGGCACACAGGCCGACCTAGTAAGAAGGTTGATCGGCGGACGCGCTGTTTCTCGAGAGGAAGAGGCAACTGTCACGGATCGTGTGGCACTCTTCTCGCGACTACAGCCTCGGGCCTTCCTGAAGGGAACAGGTGGGCTTAATTCTTACGTTGGCGCACAGTACGCGGATGATCTGGTGGTGTTCGAGAACACCCGATACGGTAACGCGCTCTACATCCTCTACGACAATTGGGAGGAAATTTCACAACGCTCACGACTAGAATTGCTACGCGGGACGGATGCGAATTTTGATCGCATACTCCACACGCAAGGATGGAAGAAAGCATTCCTTAAGGTTCTACAGCGTGAGAAGCGTCGTCGTGGAATTCGAGACTAACGCTAAGAGGAAGAAACATGGGCCCCGAAATTTAGTGCTCGGTCAATTTGAAAGCCTTTATTGGGAGGCGGGATGATTTTCAGGAAGTAATAAACGGGTTGGTGTGGTCGATATTTAGTGATCCGAATGAATATAGCTATCTATGATCTAGATATTCAGATTAACTTGTCTTCCCCTCACCCCACCATCTCATCCTTCCTATACCCCTGATAATAGAGCAGGGCCGTAAGGTCGGTGTGGTCCACGCGGAAGCGGGCCTCGGCGGCCACGATGGGCTTGGCGCGGAAGGCCACACCCAGCCCGGCGGCTTTCAGCATGGCGAGGTCGTTGGCGCCGTCGCCCACCGTCACGGCGGCCTCCGTGCCGATGGCCAGTTCGGCGGACAGCTCGTTCAGCGCGCGCAGCTTGGCGTCGCGGTCGAGGATCGGCTCCGCCACCGTGCCGGTCAGCACGCCATCCTCCAGGTTCAGCACATTGGCGCGGTCGAGGTGGAAGCCGCAGCGCTCCCGCACCCGGCCGGTGAACCAGGTGAAGCCGCCCGACACCAGCGCGGTGTGTGCGCCGTGCTGCCGCATGGTCTGCACCAGCGTGCGCGCGCCTTGCGTCAGCTCAAGCTGCGCATAGGTCTTGTCCAGCGCATCCGCCGACAGGCCCTTCAGCATGGCGACGCGCTCGCGCAGCGCGGTGGCGAAATCGATCTCGCCATTCATCGAGCGCGCGGTGATCGCGGCGATCTTGTCCTTCAGCCCGGCATAAGCCGCCAGCTCGTCCAGCGTCTCGCTGGTGACGATGGTGGAATCCATGTCGGCCAGCAGCAGTTTCTTGCGCCGCCCGTCCGGCTTCTGTATCGCCATATCGACAGGCGCACCGGCGAGGCGCGCGCGCAGGGCGGCTTCCGCCTTCGCGGGGTCATTAGCCTCCAGCGCGATGTCGAGGGCGGTGCCCTCGGCCAGCCAGTCGCGGGAGAGGGCGCTGGCGCCGGCTTCGGCCAGGGCGGCTTCTGCGGCGTCGATCAGGGCGGCGTCGAGCGACTGGCGGGCGGGGTCGGCAATCAGGGTCAGGACGAAAGACATGGGGTTCCTCATTAAAGGCACGCGCTTATCTAGCCCCCCGCGCGCGACAGGAAAAGGGAAGATACGATGACGGCTTCCGGGACTGGCCCTGTCATTGTCGTCGCCGGGCCGACCGCCAGCGGCAAGTCGGCGCTGGCCATGGAGATCGCCGAGGCCTTCCGGGGCGTCGTCATCAATGCCGATTCGATGCAGGTCTATGCCGATCTGCGTGTGCTGACCGCGCGACCCTCGGAAGCGGAGGAGCGCCGCGTGCCGCACCGTCTCTATGGCGTGCTGGATGGCGATGAAAAATGCTCGGCCGGGCGCTGGCGCGAGCTGGCGCTGGCGGAGATAGCGCGCGCCCAGGCATCCGGCCTGCTGCCGGTGCTGTGCGGCGGCACCGGCCTCTATCTGCAGACGCTGATGCGCGGCATCGCCCCGGTGCCGGCGGTGCCCGCCCATTTCCGCGCGGCGGCGACGGCGTTGCATGCGCAGCTCGGCGGCCCCGGCTTTCACGCCCGGCTGGCGGAGCGCGACCCGGTGATGGCGGCGCGGCTGCACCCCGGCAACACGCAGCGCCTGATCCGCGCCTGGGAGGTGCTGGAAGCCACCGGCCGCTCGCTGGCGGAGTGGCAGGAAGCACCGCGCACAGGCGCTGCGACCGGCCTCGACTTTCTCTCTTTCACCCTGCTGCCGGCGCGCGACGCGCTCTATGCCGCCTGCGACGGGCGCCTCATGCAGATGGTGGAAGCGGGTGCCTTGGAGGAGGTGCGGGCGCTGGTCGCGCGCGGGCTCGACCCGGCGCTGCCGGTGATGAAGGCGCTGGGCGTGCGCGAGCTGGCAGCCCATATAGCAGGGGAGCTAACGCTGGAGGATGCCATCGACCGGGCGCAGCGCGAGACGCGGCGCTATGCCAAGCGGCAAATGACCTGGTTCCGGCACCAGATGGTGGATGCCATGAGGATCGAGACCGGTTATGGCGCGAAATATTCGACAAGCCCCAGAGATGAAATCTTTTCGAAAATTCGTCAATCTGGGTTGACCGCGCGGGTTTGACGGTCTAGCTTCCGCCCTCCCCTGCGCCGAAAGCGTGGCGCGGAGCCTTTTTGTGACCGCATCCATGGGATGAGACAGATGCCGACCGACATGACGACGACCGAGCCCCAGGAGGAGATGAGCGGCGCTGCACAGCTGCTGCGCGCCCTTGAGGATCAGGGCGTCGAGGTTATCTTCGGCTATCCCGGCGGCGCGGTCCTGCCGATCTATGACGAGATTTTCAAGAACAACCGCATCCGCCACATCCTGGTGCGCCACGAGCAGGCCGCCGTGCATGCGGCGGAAGGCTATGCGCGCTCCACCGGCAAGACCGGCGTGGTGCTGGTCACCTCCGGCCCCGGCGCCACCAATGCGGTGACCGGCCTGACCGACGCGCTGATGGATTCGATCCCCATCGTCTGCCTGACCGGCCAGGTGCCGACGCATCTGATCGGCAATGATGCCTTCCAGGAGGCCGACACCACCGGCATCACCCGCCCCTGCACCAAGCATAATTATCTGGTGAAGGATGTGCGGGACATGTCGCGCATCGTGCATGAGGCGTTCTACGTCGCCAGCAATGGCCGGCCCGGCCCGGTGGTCATCGACCTGCCGAAGGACATCCTGTTCGCCAAGAGCCCGTATGGCGGCAAGCCGGACGGAAGGCTGCACAAGAGCTACCGCCCGCAGGTGAAGGGCGATTCGGCGGCCATCGACGAGGCGGTGCGGCTGCTGGCCGGCGCCAAGCGGCCGATCATCTATGGCGGCGGCGGCATCATCAATTCCGGCCCGCACGCCTCCGAGCTGCTGAC
Source organism: Oceanibaculum nanhaiense (assembly GCF_002148795.1). NCBI lineage: Bacteria > Pseudomonadati > Pseudomonadota > Alphaproteobacteria > Rhodospirillales > Oceanibaculaceae > Oceanibaculum > Oceanibaculum nanhaiense. The sequence continues at coordinate 307,748 of NZ_MPOB01000002.1, forward strand.
CAAGCTGGTGCGGATGACCGGCTATCCCTGCACACTGACGCTGATGGGGCTGGGCGCGCTGCCGGCCTCCGACCCGCATTTCCTCGGCATGCTGGGCATGCACGGCACCTACGAGGCGAACCTCGCCATGTATAATGCCGATGTGATGCTGTGCGTCGGCGCGCGCTTCGACGACCGGGTAACCGGCAAGCTGACCGAATTCTCGCCGAATTCGAAGAAGATCCACATCGATATCGACCCCTCCTCGATCAACAAGAATGTGCGGGTGGACGTGCCGCTGGTCGGCGATGTCGGCAATGTGCTGGAGGATATCGTCGGCCGCTGGCAGAAGCAGAAGCTGGCGCCCGACGGCAAGGCGCTGGCTGCCTGGTGGAAGCAGATCGACAACTGGAAAAGCCGCGACAGCCTGAAATTCGGCCCGTCCGACACGGTCATCAAGCCGCAGCTGGCGATCAAGCGTCTGTTCGAGCTGACCCGCGAGCACGAGGACGTGTTCATCACCACCGAGGTCGGCCAGCACCAGATGTGGGCCGCCCAGCATTTCCATTTCGACAAGCCGAACCGCTGGATGACCTCGGGCGGCCTCGGCACCATGGGCTATGGCCTGCCCGCCGCGATGGGCGTGCAGATCGCGCATCCGGGCGCGCTGGTGGTCGATATCGCCGGCGAGGCGTCGATCCTGATGAACATCCAGGAAATGTCCACGCTGGCGCAGTATAATTTGCCGGTGAAGGTGTTCATCCTGAACAATCAGTGGATGGGCATGGTGCGCCAGTGGCAGGAGCTGATGCATGGCGGGCGCTATTCGGAAAGCTATTCCGAGGCGCTGCCGGACTTCGTGAAGCTGGCCGAGGCGTTCCAGGCGGTGGGCCTGCGCGCCGAACGGCCGGACCAGCTGGATGATGTCATCAGGGAGATGCTGGCGGTCGATCGCCCGGTCATCGCCGATATCTGCGTCGATCAGAAGGAAAACTGTTTCCCGATGATCCCCTCGGGCGCCGCGCATTACGAAATGCTGCTGGGGCCGGATGACCACGCCGATCAGAAAAACTCGGAGGAGGGGATGGTTCTCGTCTAGGCGCACGGTCCCGCGCCTTCCGCCTTCCCCGACACGCCGCCTTCCGCCCGATCCTTTTACCTACCTGGCCGGACGGCGGCCCATTCTGGAGCCAGTTTCTTGGAAGCCATCGAACGCCATACCATCGCCGTGCTGGTGGATAACGAACCCGGCGTGCTCGCCCGGGTGATCGGCCTGTTCTCCGGCCGCGGCTACAATATCGAGAGCCTCACCGTCTCCGAGGTCGATGCCGGGCATGGCCTGTCGCGCATCACCGTGGTGACCAGCGGCACGCCGATGATCATCCAGCAGATCAAGGCGCAGCTCGACCGGCTGGTGCCGGTCCACCGGGTCGCCGACCTGACGGCGGACGGGCCGCATGTCGAGCGCGAGCTGGCGCTGATCAAGGTCGCCAATACCGGCGAGGACCGCATCGAGGCGCTGCGAATCGCCGATACCTTCCGCGCCCGTGTGCTGGACAGCACGCTGGCCAGCTTCACCTTCGAGCTGACCGGCACCGCCGGCAAGCTAGACGCCTTCATCAATCTGATGGTGGCGCTGGGCGAGGTGGAGGTATCGCGCACCGGCGTGGTCGCGATTGCGCGCGGCAGCAACATCGCCATGGGCCTGCAGCGCGATACCACGGCGAACGGCATTTAACAGAAAGCGGCGGCAACGCCGGATTACCACAACCCAATCGAAAACGAAGGAAGTTGCACCATGCGGGTCTATTACGATCGCGATGCCGACGTGAATCTGATCAAGGACAAGAAGATCGTCATCGTCGGCTATGGCAGCCAGGGCCATGCCCACGCCAACAATCTGAAGGACAGCGGCGTGAAGAACGTCGTCGTCGCGCTGCGCGCCGGGTCGGCCACGGCGAAGAAGGCGGAGGCCGCCGGCTTCAAGGTGCAGACCCCGACCGACGCGGTGAAGGATGCCGACGTGGTCATGATGCTGACCCCGGACGAGCTGCAGGCCGACATCTACAATGCCGAGCTGGCGCCGAACATGAAGAAGGGCTCGGCGATCTGCTTCGCGCACGGGCTGAACATCCATTTCAACCTGATCGAGGCCCGCCCCGATCTCGACGTGTTCATGATCGCGCCGAAGGGCCCGGGCCACACCGTGCGCTCCGAATATCAGCGCGGCGGCGGCGTTCCCTGCCTGGTCGCGGTTGACAAGAACAGCTCCGGCAATGCGCTGGAAATCGCGCTGTCCTACGCCTGCGCCATCGGCGGTGGCCGCGCCGGCATCATCGAGACCACCTTCAAGGAAGAGTGCGAGACCGACCTGTTCGGCGAGCAGGTCGTGCTGTGCGGTGGCCTGGTCGAGCTGATCCGCGCCGGTTTCGAGACGCTGGTCGAGGCCGGCTACGCCCCGGAGATGGCCTATTTCGAGTGCCTGCACGAGGTGAAGCTGATCGTCGATCTGATTTATGAGGGCGGCATCGCCAACATGAATTACTCGATCTCCAACACCGCCGAGTATGGCGAATATGTCACCGGCCCGCGCATCATCACCGCCGAGACCAAGGAAGAGATGAAGCGCGTGCTGAACGACATCCAGTCGGGCATCTTCACCCGCAACTGGATGCTGGAGAACAAGGTCAACCAGACCTCCTTCAAGGCGACCCGCGCCAAGGCCGCTGCCCATCCGATCGAGGAAGTCGGCGAGAAGCTGCGCGCGATGATGCCGTGGATCGGCCAGAACCGTCTGGTCGACAAGACCAAGAACTGATCCCGGTCTTCCGGTCCGGTACGGAAAATGCGAGGGCCCGGGCACCGTTCCGGGCCCTTTGCCGTTTCCGCATGGCCGGGTTTACTGGACAAAGCCGCGCCCGGCTTTAATTATTGAATGGAATGACGGTAGGCGGCGCCACGGATCGCCGTACCCGGAGATGAGCCATGTACAAGCAGACCACCCGATCGATCAGCGTTACCGTGCGGCCGGTCTATCTGGAGGACCAGTCCACCCCGTCCGACAATCACTATGTCTGGGCCTATCAGGTGAAGATCGAGAATGAGGGCAGCGAGACGGTGCAGCTGCGCCGCCGCTTCTGGCGCATCACCGACGCGCTGGGACGCACGCAGGAGGTACGCGGCGACGGCGTTGTCGGCGAGCAGCCGGTGCTGCGTCCGGGCGAAAGCTTCGAATATACCAGCGGCACGCCGCTGGCCACGCCATCGGGCATCATGGTCGGCGCCTACACGATGGAGGCCGGGGATGGCAGCCATTTCGACATCGACGTGCCGGCCTTCTCCCTGGACAGCCCGCATCAGCCGGTGCGGCTGAATTAGGCCATATACGCAGCGAACCATTCTTCGGTTCATGGGTTACTGAAAAATAAAAGTTTTTCTTCATGTGCGCTTGAAGGGCCGGGACAGGGCGCCATTTCGAGAGAATGTGAACGAGATGCCGTCTGCCAGCGTGCGTCATAGTGCGACTGCCCCGGCTCTAGCGGCGACCATGACCCGAAAAGGGATGCCATGAACGAGAACAGCATGAAGCCGCTTCCGGGGGCATCCTCCGGCGCGGGGCCGTCTGGAGATGCCAGCCGGCTGGGGCTCAGCCCGTTATCCTCCGGGGAGGAGCGGCCGTCTCGCGAAGAGGCGGAGGCGGCGGTGCGCACGCTGCTGCGCTGGAGCGGCGATGACCCGGCGCGGGAAGGACTGCTGGATACGCCGAAGCGCGTCGCCAAGGCCTATGAGGAATGGTTCGGCGGCTATACGGTCGATCCGGTCGAGATGCTGAAGCGCACCTTCGACGAGACCGATGGCTATGACGAGATGGTGCTGCTGCGCGATATCCGCTTCGTGTCGCATTGCGAACATCACATGGCCCCCATCGTCGGTCGCGCCCATGTCGCCTATCTGCCGCTGAACCGCGTCGTCGGAATCTCCAAGCTGGCCCGCGTGGTGAACGCCTATGCCAGGCGCCTGCAGATCCAGGAGCGGCTGACCGCGCAGATCGCCAACACCATCAACGATGTGCTGGAGCCCAAGGGGGTGGCGGTGGTGATCGAGGCCGAGCATGGCTGCATGACCTCACGCGGGGTGAACACCCATGGCACCACGATGGTCACCAGCCGGATGCTGGGTGCCTTCCGCGACGATGCCAGCACGCGCCGCGAGTTCCTGACGATGATCGGCAATCCGCACAGCGCCGTCGCGCTGTAAACGCGCTGACCGCATAACGAAAAAAGGCCCCGCCGGAGCGGGGCCTTTCTTTTTGTGGAGGAGGGGGATCAGCCCTCGATGCGCACCGCGACGAAGCGCATCTCGCCCTTGCGGTTGACCAGCAGCAGCACCGACTTGCGGCCGGCCTTCTGCGCGGCCTGCACCTTCTCGACGAGTTCGGCCGGGCTGTTCACCTCTTCCTGGCTGACCTCGACGACCATGTCGCCGGGCTGGATCGCCTTTTCCGCCGCCGGGCTGTTCGGCTTCACCTCGGTGACCAGAACGCCCTTGGCGTTGTCGGCCAGGCCGAAGCGCTGCTTCAGTTCCGGCGTGACCGAGGTGAGGCTGAGGCCGAGCGAGTCCACCGTGCGATCGACGGCACTGGAATCCGCCGGCTTGGTCGGGTCCAGCAGGCCGGCCTCTTCAGCTTCCTCCAGCTCGCCGACCTTGATCTGCACGGTCACCTTCTTGCCGTCGCGCCACAGCTCGACCGGCACATCCTCATTGATCCGCGTGGCCGCCACGATGCGCGGCAGGCGGCGCATGTCGGGGACATCCTTGCCGTCGAACTTCAGCACGATATCGCCGGCCTTGATGCCGCCCTTGGCGGCCGGGCCGGTCTCGGTGACGCTGGCGATCAGGGCGCCGCGCGCCTTGTCGAGGCCCAGGCTCTCGGCGATCTCGTCGGTCACCATCTGGATGCGCACGCCGAGCCAGCCGCGGCGGGTGCGGCCATGTTCCTTCAGCTGCTCGATGACCGGCTTGGCCAGCGCCGACGGCACGGCGAAGCCGATGCCGATGGACCCGCCGGAGGGCGAATAGATGGCGGTGTTGATGCCGACCACCTCGCCGTCCATGTTGAACATCGGACCGCCCGAATTGCCGCGGTTGATCGAGGCATCGGTCTGCAGGAAATCGTCATACGGGCCGGCATTGATGTCACGCGCGCGGGCCGAGACGATGCCGGCGGTGACCGTGCCGCCCAGGCCGAACGGGTTGCCGATGGCCAGCACCCAGTCGCCGACGCGGCTCTTGTCGCTGTCGCCCCAGCCCACGGCGGTCAGCTTGTAATCGCCCGGATTGATCTTCAGCAGGGCAAGGTCGGTTTTCGGGTCGCGGCCGACGATCTCCGCATCGAATTCGGTATCGTCATGCAGCCGGATCGACACCTTGTCGGCATCGGCGATGACATGGTTGTTCGTCACGATGAAGCCGGCGGTGTCGATGACGAAGCCGGACCCCAGGGAGGTCGCGCGGCGCGGCTGGTTCGGCCGCTGCTGACGGTCGAAGAAGTCGCGGAAGAACTCCTCGAACGGCGATCCGGGAGGGAATTGCGGCATCTCCGGCATCTCTTGCGGAGAGGACTGCACGGTTTGCGTCGTGGAGACATTGACGACCGCCGGCAACAGCTTCTCGGCCATGTCGGCGAAGCTGTCGGGCGCCGGACGGGCGAGGGCGGGTACGGCCTGTACCAGCACCGCAAGGGCCAGCAGGGCCGCGGAAAACCGGCTTGCGGCAAGGCGACGGGAAGAACCGCCGGGTTGCCCGCTTGTACCGGAAAGGAACGCCAGACGATTGCTCATGGGAGGCCTTCTCTTGTCCTTCATCACAGGAAAGTCGGGAACCCGGTCACGGCAGGGATCGTTCCTCACCTGACCGGAATGCCCGATAGCGAATCGACGCATCGGAGAACGTCGCATGCCTGCTATTCAGCTTTTCACATATGGTCAAATTAAGACATACCCCAATCCGTTCTGGGCATTTGTGGGGCCAATTGCGGCAGGGCCGCTTTATACACTGCCATTTTAGCCCGGCCGGCACCTAGCCGCGTATCCACCAGGTCAGCAGAACGCCCACGGTCGCGGCCAGCAATCCGGCCAGCCGCAGGGTTGCGGGCGGCTGTGCTGCGGCGACGCGCATCATCGCCTGCATGCCGCCGGGGAACAGGGCGTAGAGCATCCCTTCCAGGGCGATCATGAGGGCAAGTGCCGTCAGCAGGTCCGTCACACCGGCACCTCGATATCCTTCAATAAAAATGGCGCGACGGGGCCGGAAAGCCACCGCCGCGCCAGAATTTCGTCCATCGTCAGCGTGGCGAGGTTACGACCGCGCCATTCATGTTGTTGAAGTAGCGCATGAAATCGCTGTTCGGGGAGAGCACCATGGTGGTGCCGTCCTGGCCCAGCGACTCGCGATAGGCTTCCATGCTGCGGTAGAAGGAGAAGAACTGCGGGTCCTGGCCAAAGGCCTGCGAATAGATGTTGATCGCCTCGGCATCGCCTTCGCCTCGGGTGACCTGCGCCTCGCGGGCCGCATTGGCAACGATGACCACGCGCTGACGCTCGGCATCGGCCCGGATCTGCTGGCCAAGCTCGAAGCCCTCGGCGCGGGCTTCCTTCGCCTCGCGTTCGCGCTCCGAGCGCATGCGGTTGTAAATCGCCTGGCTGGTCTGCTCGGGATAATCGGCCCGGCGTACCCGTACATCGACGATCTCCAGGCCCAGCCGTTCGACCGACTTGTTCACCTCGACGGTCATCTCGTCGATGATGGCCTCACGCTTCACCGACAGGATGTCGGCCAGCGTGGCGTTACCCAGCGACCGGCGCAGCGCCGAGTTGATGATCGCGGTCAGCCTCTGGCGGGCGCCGAACTCGTTGCCCACCGACTGGTAGAACAGCAGCGGGTCGGTAATGCGGAAGCGGGCATAGCTGTCCACATCGAGACGCTTCTGATCGACCAGGATGACCTGCTGGCGTGGCGGGTCGAGATCGAGCACGCGCAGTTCATAGCGCTGCAGGTTCTGGATGAAGGGCAGCTTCACATTCAGCCCTGGCTCACTCACGACGCGCTTGGGTTCGCCGAACTGCAGCACCAGGACCTGTTCGGTCTGATGCACGGTGAACAGCGCGCTGGAGGCGACGATACCGGCGACAACGATCAGGCCGCCCAGGATCGCAAGCAATTTGCGTGGCATGGCGTCCTCCCTTAATTCCGGTTCGCCGACGGGGCGGCAGTTGTGCTGCCCTGGCTATCGCCCTGGCCGACACGTTTCTGAATCTCCGGCAGCGGCAGGTAGGGCACGACGCCCGAACTCCCGCCCTTGTCGTCGATGATGACCTTCTGCACGTTGCCCAGAACCTGCTGCATGGTTTCGATATAGATGCGCTGCTGGGTCACGTCGGGCGATTTGGCATAGGCCTCATAGACCGACAGGAAACGCTGCGCGTCACCCTGGGCGCGGTTGACGATTTCCTCGCGGTAGGCGCGGGCCTCCTGGATCAGACGTTCCGCCTCACCACGGGCGCGCGGCACCATGTCGTTGCGGAAGGCCTCGGCCTCGTTGCGCACACGTTCCTTGTCGGCGCGGGCGCGCTGCACCTCGTTGAAGGCATCGATCACCGGGGAAGGCGGATCGACCGCCAGCAGCTGGATCTGCCGCACCTCGACGCCGGACTGGTATTCGTCCAGCAGGCGCTGGGTGTTCTCCGTGGCGCGCACCTCGATGACCTGTCGGCCTTCGGTCAGCGCGACCTGGATCGGTGTCTGGCCGATGATCTCGCGCATCACGCTTTCCGCCACCGCTTTCACGGTGAGGTCGGGGTTACGCAGCTTGAACAGGAACTGCCCGGCATCCTTGATGCGCCAGAACACGACGAAGTCGATATCGACGATGTTCTCGTCGCCGGTCAGCATCAGGCTTTCCTCGGCATCGTCGCGGCTGACGCCGGCGCGGCCCGATGAATCGCCGGCCGAACGGAAGCCGACCTCAATGCGGTTTTCGCGCGTCACATTCGGTGTCAGCACGGATTCGATCGGGCTGGGCAGATGATAATTCAGGCCCGGCCCGGTGGTACGGGTCCATTCGCCGAAGCGCAGGACCACGCCCTGCTCGTCCGGCTGCACACGATAGAAGCCGCTGGCGCCCCACAGCGCGACGGCCACCAGCAGAATCAGGATGATGCCCTTGGCGTTGCCGAAGCCGCCGGGCATCATGGTCTTGAACCTCTCCTGACCCTTCTTGATCAATTCCTCGATATTGGGTGGCTGTGGGCCGCCACCGCCGCCGCCGCCACCCGGGCGTCCCCAAGGACTGCCGCCATTACCGCCGCTTCCACTACCCCAAGGGCCGCCACCCTGGCCGCCCCCCTGATTGCTATTCCAAGGCATTCTTGTTTCCCTGCCTGGCCTGTTTTTCCTTTGTCGCGCCCGCCATCCTTACGCGATCCGACCAGGCGTTTCCAGAGAAAGGCACCGGCAGGCCGCACGGGTGGCGCCGCGACCCTCCGGATATTGGCCGAAAGCGCAGGTTTTCAATGCGTTTCGGTAAAAGGCGGGCGTGTTTAGCGTCCGTTTAGTCCTGGGTGATGAGTGTGCGGGCGGTCGCCACGGCGCTGCGGTAGTCTGGTGCGAGAAGCGGCGCGCCCGTCCCGCCATGCGTCAGCCCCATGCGGGTCATGATCTCGGCCGGTTGCGGCTGCAGGCCGGACAGGATGACGATGGTGCCCTGGGACCTGCAGCGTTTCAGGAAGTTCTCCAGCGTGTCGGCGCCGCTGGCATCGATCATCGGCACATGGCGTAGCCGCAGGATGAAGATTTTGGGGCTGACGCCGATACGCTCCAGCACGCTGGCCAGCACATCGGTCAGCTGGCCGGTCGCGCCGAAGAACAGCGGCCCGCGAATCTGGAACACCTCGACGCCGGGCGGCAAATCCTCGCGCGCATTGCTGTCCTCGTCCTCATCCCCGTCATCATGCTGGGGAAGCGGGTTCACGCCACCCTGTATCTCGACCGCCTCGGCCATGCGCACCATGAACAGGATGGCGGCCAGCACGATGCCGACCTGGATCGCCACGGTCAGGTCCACCATCACGGTCAGCCCGAAGGTCAGCAGCAGCACCACGCGGTCGCCGCGCGGCGCCTTCATCAGATGGCGGAAGCGTTCGACCTCGCTCATGTTCCAGGCGACGATGACCAGCACGGCGGCGAGGCAGGCCAGCGGCACATAGATCATCAGCGGCGCCAGGGCGATCATGAACAGCAGCAGGAAGCCGGCATGCAGAATGCCGGCAACCGGCGTGCGCGCGCCGGCCCGGATGTTGGTGGCGGTGCGGGCGATGGCCCCTGTTGCCGGCAGGCCGCCGAACAGCGCCGAGCCCAGATTGGCCAGTCCCTGCGCCACCAGCTCGCAGTTGGAGCGGTGCCGCCGCCCGGTCATGCCGTCGGCCACCATCGCCGACAGCAGCGATTCGATGCCGGCCAGCAGCGCGATGGTGAAGGCGTCGGGCAGCAGGACGCGGATGCGCTCCAGCGTCACCTCGGGCAGGCTGGGGCTGGGCAGCATGTTGGGGATGGTGCCGAAGCGGCTGCCGATGGTTTCCACCGGCAGGCCGGCGGCCAGGGCCAGAAGCGTGCCCGCCAGCACGCCGATCAGGAAGCCCGGCCAGCGCGGTCGCCAGCGTTTCAGCCCGATGATGAGCGCCAGCGTCAGCCCGGCGATGCCGATGGCGGCGGGATTCACGGTCGCGAGATTGCTGAGATAGGCCGACCATTGATGCAGGAAATCGGCCGGCAGCTTGTCGATCTCCAGCCCCAGCAGATCGCGCACCTGGCTGGAGAAGATGATGACGGCGATGCCCGCGGTGAAGCCGGTCACCACCGGCTGCGGCACATATTTGATGTAGGTGCCGAAGCGCAGCAGGCCGAAGGCCAGCAGCATGAACCCGGCCATGATGGTGGCGATCAGCAGCCCGTCATAGCCGTGCCGGTCGATGATGTTGAACACCACCACGACGAAGGCGCCGGTCGGCCCGCCGATCTGGAACCGGCTGCCGCCAAATGCCGAGATAATGAAGCCGGCGATGACGGCGGTGAACAACCCGCGTTCCGGGGTGGTGCCGCTGGCGATCGCCAGCGCCATGGCCAGCGGCAAGGCGACGATGGCGACGGTCAGGCCGGCGATGGCGTCGTGCCGGAGATCCCCCAGCCCGTAGCCCTCGCGCAGCGCTGTCACCAGCTTGGGCACGAACAGGTGCCGGTTTCTATGCGGTGCGGCGGGTGGCTGCGCCGGGGGCTGGTGCGCCATGTCGAGGGCGGCTTTCGGAAAGGGTCGCTATGCCCCCACACGATGCAGGGTTATGAAACAGTAGGACAGGCCGGAGGCTTCATCCAACACAGGATTCGTGCGGGCAGCCTCGCGCCAGGCGCGGGGCTCGATCTCCGGGAAGTACGCGTCGCCCGCGATCTCCGCGTCGATCTCGGTGAGATATAGCCGGTCGATCCGGGGCAGCGCCTGGGCGTAGATCTCCGCGCCGCCGATCACCATCACCTCTTCGGCACCGGTCTCGCGCGCCAGCGTCGCGGCCAGGTCGAGGGCGGTGTCGATATCGCGCACGACATGCACGCCCTCGGCCGCCCCCTTGGCTGCAAAATCGGGATCGCGGGTCACCACGATGTTGGGGCGGCCGGGCAGCGGTTTGCCGATGGACTGAAAGGTCTTGCGGCCCATCACCACCGGCTTGCCCAGCGTCATGGCCTTGAAGAATTTCAGGTCGCCGGGCAGCCGCCAGGGCAGGCCATTGCCCTGGCCGATCACCCGGTTGCGCGCCAGGGCGGCAATGGCGGAGAAGATCATCGGGTCAGCCGGTCTTGCGGGATTTCTGCGCCTCGATATAGGCGCGCAGCACGGCGTTGATCCGCGTCTGGTAGCCGCGTCCCTGGGCCTTGAAAAAATCGACTACGTCCTGATCGAGGCGGATGGAGATCGCCGCTTTTTCCTGCGGCCAGAGCAGCCGCGCCTTGGCGAACCACTCCTTGTCCAGCAGGGGGGCGGCGTCGGGGTCTTCCGCGACCGCCTTCTCGATATCCTCGTCGGTCAGCGCATCGACCCGCGCCCAGTCGGTCATGCCGCCCTTGCGGTCACCGAGCTTGCGTCGCGTGATGGTATCGCTTTTCCTCATTTTTCCTTGCGCGCCGGGCCGAAATCAGCCGGCGCACCTCTCCTCTCTCCGTAAAGACGACGGTTATCAACCGTCCGTCCAATTGACCGACCGCAACGAAACGCTGTTCGCCATGCTGCTTCTGGGTACTGGGCCAGCACAGCACGAAATTGGCGAAAATGTCGGTCGCATCGATAAAGTCGATGCCATGTTTCTTAAGATTGCCGAGGCGCTTTTCCTCGTGCCACTCGAACTGCATCAAGATTACTCCGGAGAATTTGCGTCATCTTTCTGCATCCCTGTTCACGTTGTGACCTCTGGTGCGGCCTTTAGTTTGCCGCTTGCCAAGATGTATATACAATCGTATCTTTTTGTCAACCCCCTCACACCGCCACCGGGGCCTTGATGTGCGGGTGGGCCTGGTAGTTCTCCAGCGTGAAATCCTCATAGACGAAGTCGAACAGGCTGCCGACATCCGGGTTCAGCCGCATGGTGGGCAGCGGATAGGGCGTGCGGGTCAGCTGCAGATCGGCCTGTTCCACATGGTTGGCATAGAGATGCGCGTCGCCGAAGCTGTGGATGAATTCGCCCGGCTTCAGACCGGTCACCTGCGCCACCATCAGCGTCAGCAGCGCGTAGGAGGCGATGTTGAATGGCACGCCCAGGAAGATGTCGGCGGAACGCTGGTAGAGCTGGCAGGACAGTTTGCCGTCCGCCACATAGAACTGGAACAGGCAATGGCAGGGTGGCAGCGCCATGCGGCCGACATCGGCGACGTTCCAGGCGCTGACGATCAGGCGGCGGGAATCTGGGTTGGTCCTGATCTGCTCGATGAGCTGGCCGATCTGGTCGATGCTGCCGCCATCCGGTGTCGGCCAGGAGCGCCACTGATGGCCATAGACCGGCCCCAGCTCGCCCTTCTCATCGGCCCAGTCGTCCCAGATCGACACGCCGTTGCGCTTTAGATAGGCGATGTTGGTGTCGCCCTGCAGGAACCACAGCAGCTCGTGGATGATCGACTTCACATGCAGCTTCTTGGTGGTGACCAGCGGGAAGCCCTCGGCCAGGTCGAAGCGCATCTGGTAGCCGAACACGCTGTAGGTGCCGGTGCCGGTGCGGTCGGCCTTGTAGGTGCCGGTCTGGCGGACATGGCGCAGGAGATCGAGATAGGCTTGCATGGCAGTGTCTTGGGCGGTGTCTTGCGTGTTGCGGATCGGCGAACGCTATATCTTGTGGTGGAGCCTATCACAGCCCCAACAAAAAGTAAGTGCTAACCCCTTTCGTTCCGCCCCTGGAATACCTATTATCTAGGCGTCGGGAAACCGGCTATGGGGATAAACCTTTCGTGGAATAAGCATTACGGACCCGGGGGCGGTACCCGGCGCCTCCACCAGTTTCTAAGATGCGCCCGTTTGTAACACAGGCAAGCCGGCGCATCCCTCTGGGGGCGAAATAGGATCGACGTGTGTAGTAAAGACGTAAGTTTCTCCCGGCATGGTACCACCGTTATCGGGCCAAGCTAGTAGTTGCGAATGACAACTCCAAGCAGGTCGCCCTCGCCGCCTAAGTGCGGTTCTGGGTAACCACCCTTAAGTCCTTATCTTGCTAAGGTAGGGCGCGGTTCGGAGGGCACCGGGCAACAGAAGCCCTCCACTTACTTTCGTTGCCGCATGGCCCCATTCCCGATCTTGGTGCCGAGCGTGCTGGCCGCAATCCGCCGGCCGGCCCTTTCGGGCAGGCGGGCGATACAACCGGGCGATATCGACAGGTGCAGGATCAGTTGAGATACGACAGGCTGGTTGAGGAGGCGCTGCGCAGCGTCGTCCGGACCGCGCTGACAGAGGCCGCGACCAACGGCCTGCCGGGCGATCATCATTTTTACATCACCTTCAAGACGCATCTGGCCGGCGTGGATATTCCCGCCTTTCTGCGCCAGAAGTACGAGGACGAGATGACCATCGTCCTGCAGCACCAATATTGGGGGCTGAAGGTGATGGAGGAGCGCTTCGAGGTGCTGCTCAGCTTCAACGATGTGCATGAGAAGCTGTCGATCCCGTTTGCCGCCATCACCGGTTTCGTCGATCCGTCGGTGAAGTTCGGCCTGCAGTTCCAGGTGGCGACTGACGCCGAGCAACAGCCGAGCGCGCCGGAAGGCGTCGCCGCTTTCACGCCTGCTGGCACACACGCTGGTGCCCCCGCTGGCACACCCGCCGGGACGCCAAATGGGCGGGCCGAGGGCGATGCGCCGGATGATGCCGAGGCTGCCGCTTCCGCCGAGACGGAGAATGGCGCCAACGTGGTGACGCTGGATAAATTCCGCAAGAAATAGCCGGCGCCGTTCCTACGGAGTTCCGGCGCAGTTCCTACTGGGCTGCAACCGCCTGGTCGGCCAGCCTGCCGGTCAGTTCCTGCAGATGATCGAAGCGCTGGCTATAGCTGCCCACGCCAAGCGTCGCCGAGCGCAGCTCGATGATGAGGTCGTGGATTTCCGCCTGCGGCATGAAGCACTGCACCTCGTCCCAGCCCGGCCAGCCGGCGCGCGAATCATAGCCCAGAATCTGCCCGCGCCGCCCGGTGATGAGGCGCTGCACCTTTGAAGTGAACTCGTTCGGCACCGCAATGGCGACCGCCAGGATCGGCTCCAGCAGCACCGGATCGCATTTCGCCATGCCCTCCGCCATCGCCTGCCGCGCCGCCAGCTTGAAGGCCATGTCTGAACTGTCCACGCTGTGGAACTGGCCGTCCTGCAGCGTCACCTGGAAATCGACCACCGGATAGCCCAGCGGCCCATGCGGCATGAACTCGCGCACCCCTTCCTCGACCGAGGGGATGTACTGGCGCGGAATGGCGCCGCCGACGATCTTGTCCACGAACTGGAAGCCCGATCCGCGCGGCAGCGGCTGGATGGCGATCTTCACGTCGGCGAACTGGCCATGGCCGCCGCTCTGCTTCTTGTGCCGCGCATGCTGTTCGGTCTTGCGGCGGATGGTTTCCTTGTAGGGTACCTGCGGGCGGGCCAGCGTCACTTCCAGATTATACTTGCTCTTCAGCCGGTCGGCGGCGATCTGCAGATGGATGTCGCCCTGGCCGGACAGCAGCAGCTCGCCGGTATCCGCGTCATGCCGGGTGGTCAGCGACAGGTCTTCCTCCACCAGCTTCGCGAGCGCGCCCGACAGCTTCACCTCGTCATTACGGTTGGCGGCGTGCAGCGCCATGGCATAGACCGGGGCCAGCGGTTCCGGCCAGGCCGGGTCGTCGGTCATCCTGTCGGCCGGGGTCAAAGCGTCGCCGGTGGCGACCGGCTCCATCTTGCCCATCGCCACCACATCGCCGGGGCCGGCTTCGGATATCTTCGCGAGGTTCGATCCCAGCAGATGATAGAGGCCGCTGATGCGCGCCTGGCCGTGCGGGCCGGTCAGCATCTGCCCGTCCTTCACGCCACCGCGCCAGATCCGGGCCAGCGACAGCTTGCCGGTATGAGCAAGGTGCAGCGTCTTGAACACCTGCAGCAGCGGTTCGCCCTCCGGCGGGATCGCCTTGCGCCCGGCGGTATGGGCCGCGTCCGACACTTCGTGCCGCAGCGCCTTCAGCAGGCGGTGGACGCCGTGATTCTTCTCCGCCGCACCGAGAAACACCGGCACGATCAGGTCGGATTGCAGATCCTTCGCCAGCGTGCGGTAGATGTCGTTGGTTTCCGGCACCATGTCTTCCAGCAGCTGTTCCAGCAGCCCATCGTCGAAATCGGCCAGTGCCTCCAGCATTTCGCCGCGCGCCTCCTGCTCGCGCGGGCGGGACTCGTCGGGAATCTGGATCAGGTCGGACGGCTGGCCCGGCTTGTAGCGGTAGGCCCGCTCGCTCGCCAAATCGACATAGCCGGTCACGCGCTCGCCCTCGCGGATCGGCACCTGGCGCAGCACCAGCGGCCGCCGGGAATGCGCCTGCAGGGCCGCCAGCAACTCGCGCACCCGGCCCACCGCCTCGTCCATGCGGTTCACGAACAGCAGGTGCGGGATATCCTCGTCATCCAGATATTTCAGGATCGGCGCGACAGTCAGCGCGCGTGCCGGGTCGGCCTCGCACACCACCACCGCGACATCGGCCACCTGCAGCGCGTTGCGGTAATCCTGCGCGAATTCGATGGAGCCGGGGCAGTCCACGAACACCCAGGCTTCGTCCATATAGCGGGCATGCGCGATGTTGGGTTCGACGCTCATCTGCCGGGCGCGCGCCTCGGGCGAGGCGTCGCCGGTGCTGTTGCCATCCTTCACGCTGCCCTGCCGGGGGATGGCGCCGCAGGCGGAGAGCAGGCTTTCCAGCAGGGACGTCTTGCCGCTGAGATAAGGGCCCACCAGCACGGCGCAGCGCGGCGTGTCGATGGGCGTGCGCTCGGTTCTTGCGTTCATGGCCACCTCCCTTGGCAGATGCTTCCTTGGCAAATGCAGGCGGCCCGCTGTCTCCGCTATCCCGGGGCGCCCCGGATGATGCGGAGCGGGGACGCTTCTTATGCAGCGTCCATGTCAGCAGGCCGGGGGAGGGGATGCAAGAAAGAAAATAAGAAAAATCTAATTAGACGATAGCCGGGCAAGGCAGGCGGCCAGCCCCTCGCGGTAGGTCGGGCAGGCGAGGCTGATGCCGAGGTCGCGCTTGATCCGGTCGTTGCGGACGCGCTTGGATTCCGAATAGAAGGCGCGCCCCATTGCACCGAGATCGGCCTGCTCCAGCGGGATTTCCGGCGGTGGTTCGACGCCCAGCAGGCGGCTGGCCTCCAGCACGACATCGGATGATGCGGCCGGCTCGTCATCCGCCAGATTGTAGATCGCCCCCGGCGCGGGCCGGGCCATCGAGGCGGCCAGTACCTGGGCGATATCCTCGACATGGATGCGGTTGAAGACCTGCCCCGGCTTTACGATACGCTTCGCCGTGCCGGCACGCAGCTGGTCGATGGCGCTGCGTCCCGGCCCGTAGATGCCGGACAGGCGGAAGATGTGCAGCGGCAGACCCAGCGCCTGCCACTCGGCCTCCGCCGTCACCCGCGTCTTGCCGGACGGGGTGGAGGGGTTGAGCGGGCTGTCCTCATCCACCCAGGCGCCACCGGTGTCGCCATAGACCCCGGTGGTCGAGAGGTAGCCGACCCAGGCAAGGTCAGGCAGCACCCTCAGCGCGTCGCCATGCGCGGCCACCACCGGGTCGTGGCCGTCGCGCGGCGGCACCGAGGACAGGATATGGGTGACACCCGCCAGCGCCATGCCGGCATCCGGCAGCGGGAAGGGATATGCCGTGATGCCGCGCGCCTGCATTGCCGCGCGCTTGGCGTCATCGCGGGCGGTGCCGGCGATCTTCCAGCCCTGCGGCAGCAGCTTCGCGGCGAGCCATTCGGCTGAATAGCCGAAGCCGAAGCAGAACAGGAAGCTGGGCCTTGTCATCTATCGGCCCGACGGCCGCGGAAGCGGCCGCCAGTCCGGCGGCGCCATCTCGAAGCCGGCAAAGTCGAAGGCCGGCGCCACGGTACAGGCGACCAGCGTCCAGTGCCCCAGGCTCTCAGCGGTCTGCCAGCAGTTCGGCGGCACCACGAGGTGCGGGCGGTGGCCGGCCAGCACATCATTGCCCAGATGATGCGCCTCGGCATCGTGGCCGTTCGGCGACAGCGTCAGCACCAGCGGCGCACCGGCCTGGAAATGCCAGATTTCGGTGGCGTCGGTGACGCGGTGCCAGGCCGAGAACTCGCCGGCCTTCAGCAGATAGTGGATGCAGGTCAGGGCGCCGCGCGAGCCGTCCGCGGGGTTGTCGCGGAAGGTCTCGCGGAAATAGCCGCCCTCCGGATGGGGCTCCAGCCCCAGATGCCGGATGATGGCGTCGGCGTCGCGATCCTGCATCCTTATCTCCCCTTACTGCGGCGGGACGGTCGCCTGCATGGACGGGCGGGCGGCAAAGCCCTCATACCATTTGGCGAGCTTCGGACGGGAGCCGCGCCAGTTATCGTCGGCAAAGCGGAAATCCATATAGCCCAGCGCGCAGCCGACCGCGATCTGGCCGATGGTGATCGGGCCGTCCAGATCGGCGGCCTCCTTCTCCAGCATGTCCAGCGCGCTCGCGACCTTGCCCTTCTGGCCGGCGAGCCAGGCATCCCAGCGCAGCTCCTGCGGCCGCATGAAGCCCTCATAGCGCGCCAGCAGTGCCGCATCCAGCAGCCCGTCAGCGATGGCGTGCTGGCGCAGTGCCACCCAGCGTGCCTTGCCCTTGGCCGGGTAGAATTTCCCGCCGGCATGTTCGGCATCGAGATATTCGCAGATCACCGGCGAATCGAAGAGCGTCATGCCATCGTCGGTGGTTAGCGCCGGCACCTTGCCGATGGGATTGTCGGCATAGAGCGATTCGTTGCGCTCGATCGGGCTGGCGGCAGTCTTGTCCTTCTCGATCTTGCCGTCGATGCCGGCCTCGATGGCCAGCACCATGACCTTGCGCACATAGGGCGAGGTGGTGGAATAACGCAGCTTCATGGGGACTCCTCCTGGGTGATGTTCGTTAGAAATTATCTTTACGCTTCCTGACCTCGGCGAACACGGAAACCGGGTCCGCCCCGGCAAGGCCGACGGCAGCGGCCACGCCCGTGTCGTCGGCGCGCAGGAACGGGTTGGTCGCAACCTCCTCGCCGAGCAGCGAGGGCACGGTCGGCTGGCCTGCCGCGCGCAGCCGGTCGATCTCTGCCGCGCGTGCCTTTAAATTCGCGTTCTTCGGATCGACGGTCAGCGCGAAACGGGCGTTGGACTGGGTGTATTCATGCGCGCAATAGACAAGCGTATCGGCGGGCAAGGTCCGGAACTTGCCAAGCGAGGCCCACATCTGCGCGGGCGTGCCCTCGAACAGCCGGCCGCAGCCGAGTGCGAACAGCGTGTCGCCGCAGAATAGCGCCTTGCTGTCGGCGAAGTGATAGGCGATATGGCCGCGCGTGTGGCCCGGCACGTCGAACACCAGCGCCTCCTCCCCGCCGAAGCGGTAGCGGTCGCCCTCGCCGACCTCGACATCGATGCCGGGGATGCGCGCGGCATCGGCGCGCGGCCCGACGATGGTGCAGCCGGTCGCCTGTTTCAGCGCCAGATTGCCGCCGGTATGGTCGGCATGGTGATGGGTGTTCAGGATGTGCGTCAGCCGCCAGCCCTTCTGCTCCAGCGCCGCCAGCACCGGCGGCGCCAAGGCGGGATCGACCACGGCGGTCTCGCCGGTCGCGGCGGCATGGACGAGATAGACGTAATTGTCGCTGAGGACTGGAATCTGGTGAACGATCAGTTGCGCCATCGCTGTCTCCCTCCCCATATCCGGTTTGTGTTAACGTTTATGGGGCGGGACAGTAGCACCCGCTCCGCCGCGCGCCAACGTCCAGCAGGGCATGGCAGCCAAGGGGTGGGCAGATAAAGACAGGACGAAGCGGTCATGTATGACGATGTCGTCGATCTGCGCGATTTCTACGCCAGCAGCCTGGGCCAGATGGCGCGCCGGATGCTGCGCCGGCAGATGCGTCAGATATGGCCGGATGTGCGCGGCCAGTCCTTCCTCGGCATTGGCTACACGCTGCCCTATCTGCGTCCGTTCCGGGAGGAGGCCTCGCGCACCATCGCC
This sequence comes from Oceanibaculum nanhaiense, assembly GCF_002148795.1. Taxonomy (NCBI): domain Bacteria; kingdom Pseudomonadati; phylum Pseudomonadota; class Alphaproteobacteria; order Rhodospirillales; family Oceanibaculaceae; genus Oceanibaculum; species Oceanibaculum nanhaiense. Next base: position 326,533 of record NZ_MPOB01000002.1, read on the forward strand.
CTGATGCCGGCCGGGCAGGGCATCATGCACTGGCCGCGCGAGGGGCCCAACGTCACCCTGCTGGCCGATGAGGCTGATCTGCCGCTGCCCGATGCCTCGATGGACCGGGTGCTGCTGGTGCATGCGCTGGAAAGCACGGAGCATCTGCGCGGGCTGATGGACGAAATCTGGCGGGTGATGGCCGGCAACGGGCGGCTGCTGGTGGTCGCGCCGCACCGCCGCAGCCTGTGGTCGATGCGTGACAGCACGCCGTTCGGCCATGGCCAGCCCTACAGCGCCGGGCAGATCCAGAAGCTGCTGCGCGACTGCCGCTTCACGCCCATCGAGCGGGCGCATGCGCTGTTCGCGCCGCCGCTGCGCTCGCGCTTGCTGCTGCGCTCCTCGGCCAGCTTCGAGCGGATCGGCCAGCGCTGGTTTCCGCATCTGGGCGGGGTGGTGATGGTGGAGGCGGCCAAGCAGGTCTATGCCACCACTGGCCGGCGCGAGCCGGCGCGCCGCCGGCTGCTGATCCCGATGCCCAGGCCCGCCCCGCAGGGCATCCCCGCCGGCGCGCGGGTGCTGCGCGATATGGGCGAGGGATAGGGCAAGGGTGAGGGACAAAAGAAAACCCTCTCCCGCAAGGGGAGAGGGTTAGAAATAGAGGGCGGATGCCTTACAGCTGTTCCAGCGCCTTCACCACCTGCTCGCACATCGCCTTGGCGTCGCCGAACAGCATCATGGTGTTGTCGCGGAAGAACAGCTCGTTCTCCACGCCGGCATAGCCGGACGCCATCGAGCGCTTGATGAACAGCACGGTCTTGGCCTTGTCCACCTCGAGGATCGGCATGCCGTAGATCGGGCTGGCCGGGTCGGTCTTGGCCGCCGGGTTGGTCACGTCATTGGCGCCGATCACGAAGGCGACGTCGGTGGAGGCGAAATCGCGGTTGATCTCCTCCAGCTCGAACACCTCGTCATAGGGCACATTGGCCTCGGCCAGCAGCACGTTCATATGGCCCGGCATGCGGCCCGCCACCGGATGGATGGCGTAGCGCACCTTCACCCCTTCATGCTTCAGGATGTCGGCCATCTCGCGCAGCGCGTGCTGCGCCTGGGCGACCGCCATGCCATAGCCCGGCACGATCACCACCGAGGCGGCGTTCTTCATGATGAAGGCCGCATCGTCGGCGCTGCCCGCCTTCACGCTGCGGTCGCCGGCCGGCCCGCCGGCGGCAGCCGCCGCCGTCTCGCCGCCGAAGCCGCCGAGGATGACGTTGAAGATCGAGCGGTTCATCCCCTTGCACATGATGTAGCTGAGGATGGCGCCCGAGGCGCCGACCAGCGCGCCGGTGACGATCAGCAGGCTGTTCTGCAGGGTGAAGCCGATGCCTGCCGCCGCCCAGCCGGAATAGGAATTCAGCATGGAGATGACGACCGGCATGTCGGCGCCGCCGATCGGCAGGATCAGCAGCAATCCCAGCAGCAGGCCAACGGCGACGATCAGCCAGAACACGGTGGTGGACTGGGTGATGCACAGCACGATCACCAGCACCACAAGCGCAATGCCGAGCGCCGCGTTCAGCGGGTGCTGCATCGGGAAGATCAGCGGCTTGCCGGTAACCAGCCCCTGCAGCTTGCCGAAGGCGATGACCGAGCCGGTGAAGGTGATGGCGCCGATGGCCACGCCCAGGCTCATCTCGATCAGGCTGCCGACGGCGATGTTGCCGGCGACGCCGATGCCATAGGATTCCGGGCTGTAGAACGCGGCCGCGGCGACGAACACGGCGGCCAGGCCGACCAGGCTGTGGAAGGCGGCCACCAGCTGCGGCAGCGCCGTCATCTGGATCTTATAGGCGATCAGCGTGCCGATGGCGCCGCCGATCACGATGCCGGCCAGGATCATGCCGTAGGACAGCACGTCTGGCAGGGCCAGGGTGGTGAGGATGGCAATGGCCATGCCGGCCATGCCGAAGATGTTGCCCTGCCGGCTGGTGACCGGCGAGGACAGGCCGCGCAGCGCCATGATGAAACAGATGCTGGCGACGAGGTAGAGCAGGGCTGCGTAGGTTGCGCTCATGGACTCTGTCTCCGCCTTACTTCTGCTTTTTCTTGAACATGGCCAGCATGCGCTGGGTGACGATGAACCCGCCGAAGATGTTGACCGAGGCCAGCACCACCGCGAGGAAGCCCATCGCCTTGGCGAAATTCATCTCGACCGGGCCAGCGGCGATCAGCGCGCCGACGATGATTACCGAGGATACCGCGTTGGTGACCGCCATCAGCGGCGAGTGCAGTGCCGGGGTGACCCGCCAGACCACGTAATAGCCGACGAAGCAGGCCAGCACGAAGATGGTCAGCAGGAACACGAAATTGGTGCCGTCCTGGCTCTGCGCGCCGATGGCGGTGATGCGCGTCGCCTCGTTGGCCAGCAGGGCTGCCCGGTCGGCGAGATCGGAGGCGGAAGTGGCGAGTTCCGCCGCCTTATCGATGAATGTTTTCTGATCCATGATGTCTGTCTCTCCGCTCTCAGGCCGCCTTGAAGGCCGGATGCACGATCTGGCCATCCTGGGTGACCAGCGTGCCCTTCACGATCTCGTCCTCCAGGTCGATCTTCAGCGCCTTCGTTTCCTTGTCGATCAGCAGGGTGACGAAGTTCAGCAAATTCTTGGCATAGAGCGCGCTGGCATCGACCGGCAGCCGGCCCGGCACGTTCAGATGGCCGACGATGGTCACGCCATGCTTCTGCACCACCTTGCCCGGTTCGGAGGCTTCGCAATTGCCGCCCTGTTCGACCGCCAGATCGACGATGACCGAGCCCGGCTTCATCGACTTCACCATCGCCTCGGTGATGAGGGTGGGCGCCTTGCGGCCGGGGATCAGCGCGGTGCAGATCGCGATATCCTGCTTCTTCAGGGTCTCGGCGATCAGCGCGGCCTGCTGCTTCTTATACTCGTCGCTCATTTCCTTGGCGTAGCCGCCGGCGGTCTCGGCCTGCTTGGCTTCCTCGCTGTCCACCATGACGAAGGTGGCGCCCAGACTCTCGACCTGTTCCTTGGTGGCGGCGCGCACGTCGGTGGCGCTGACGATGGCGCCCAGACGCCGGGCCGTGGCGATGGCCTGCAGCCCGGCGACGCCGACGCCCATGATCATCACGCGGGCCGGCGGGATGGTGCCGGCCGCCGTCATCATCATCGGGAAGGCGCGGCCGAATTCGGCTGCGGCATCCAGCACCGACTTGTAGCCGGCGAGATTCGACTGGCTGGACAGCACGTCCATCGACTGCGCGCGGGTAATGCGCGGCACGAATTCCATGCCGAAGGTGGCGACCTTGCGGGCCGCCAACTGGTCCAGCAGCGGCCTGTCGTTATAGGCGTTCAGGATGCACAGCAGGACAGCGCCTTCCTTCAGCAGCGCGACCTCGTCGGTCTTGTCGTCGCTGCCGGTCGGGCGCTGCACCTTGAGCACGATATCGGCCTTTTCCAGCGCCGATTTGGTGTCCTTGGCGATGGTGGCGCCAGCGGCCTTGTAGGCGTCGTCGGTCATGGCGGCGGCCTGGCCGGCGCCTTTCTCGACCACCACATCGAGGCCGAGATCGATCAGTTTCTTCACCGTGTCCGGCGAGGCGGCGACACGCGTCTCGCCCGGCCGGCGTTCCTTCGGAATGGCGACGATCATTCCCTTTTGTCCTTTTCGCGAATGCCCCTGGTTGGCCGTTAAGGCCTTTCATCAGCACAATGAACGGAAGGGGGCGCTTTGTGAAGGCCCGGGTACTTATTAGTTTACCTTATTGCCACCCCGACAATAGTTCGGTTGACACGGACCGGCGCCAGGGTGTGACTACGACATCCTGACTGACATATCGACCTTTCGGTAAAAGGCAAGGCGGCGAGCGCATGTCCGCATCAGACGAAAAATCCGTTCCCTTCACGATGGGGGGCGCGCTGTTCGGCGCGCGCACCATGATTCCGCTGGTGCTGAGCGCCACGGTGTTCGGCGCGGTCTATGGCGTGCTGGCCCGCGATGCCGGCCTCAGCCTCGCCGAGACAGTGCTGATGAGCGCCACGGTGTTCGCCGGTGCCTCGCAGCTGATCGCCATCCAGCTCTGGGCCGCCCCGCTGCCGGTGCTGCCGATCCTGATCGCCACGCTGGCGGTGAATTCCCGCATGCTGCTGATGGGCGCTTCCATGCGGCCCTGGTTCATCCACATCACGGCGAAGCAGGCCTATGGCTCCTTCTTCTTCCTGACCGATGGCAACTGGGCGATGGCGATGAAGGAATATTTCAACGGCTATCGCGATGCCGCCTTCCTGCTGGGCAGCGGGCTGGCACTCTATGTCGGCTGGGTGGCGTCGGCCGCCATCGGCTATGGCATGGGCGGGATGGTTGGCGATCCGCGCGTGTTCGGGCTGGACGTGCTGCTGCCGATCTTCTTCGGCTCGCTGCTGGCGGCGATGTGGAAGGGCAGGGGTGACCTGCTGCCCTGGGGCGTGGCGGCGGCGGTCGCCATCCTGGCCTCGCAGTTCCTGCCGGGGCACTGGTACATTCTGGTGGGTGGATTCGTCGGCTCGCTGACCGGTCTCGTGCGCTACAGGCAGCCGATGGGTGGTGGGGCGGGAGGCAGCCGTGTCGCTTGATCCGCTGTCGCTCTACACCATCCTCGGCATGGCGCTGATCACCTATGGCACGCGCGCCGGTGGCTTCTGGCTGATGCGCTTTGTGACGCTGTCCGGCCGGGTCGAGGCCTGGCTGAAGAGCATCCCCGGCGCGGTCATCGCCGCCGTGGTGGCGCCGGCGGTCTGGAAAGGCGGCTGGATCGAGCTGACCGGCCTGGCGCTGGCCGTCATCGCCATCCGGCTGACCAAGCAGGAGCTGGCCGCCATCCTGATCGGCATCGGCACGGTGGCGGCGCTGCGCCAGTTCTTTCCAGGCTGAGGGGGAGCGGAAACCGGTCAGTTCGGCAGGCTGGCGACCGAGACGATGGCGTCCGGCGGTACCGGCACGCAGGCCATCTTCTTGGTTTTCAGCGTCTCGCAGGCGCGGCGCGCCTCCTTCTCCGACAGGCCCAGCAGGCGGGCGCGGTAGAGCGGCTTCTGGTCGGGGCGGGCACGCTCGATGAACAGCTGCGCGCTTTGCAGCAGCTTCGGCGCCAGCTTCTGGGCGCTGGTCAGCGCGGCACGGGCCGGACCTTCCTGGGAGAAGGCGCCAACCTGCACGCCCCACAGGTCGCGGGCGGCGGCGAGGTCGGAGGCGTCGCCCTGGGCCAGCGCCTCTTCCTCGGCCAGCTTGGTGGTGCCGGCATCGGCCATGGCGACCGGCGGCGTATCGTCGAGGCGCGGCTTGCGGGAGGGCAGCGGTACGGCGCTGGCGACGCGAATCTGGTCGATCTCGGTGAAGCTCGCCTCCAGCAGATCCATCATGTGCTCGTCGCGGGAGGCCGCGCTCTGGCCGCCGAACACCACACCGATAAGGCGGTGCTGGCCGCGCTTGGCCGAGGCCACGAGGTTGAAGCCCGACGCGCGGATATAGCCGGTCTTGATGCCGTCCGTGCCCTCCAGATTGCCCAGCAGCCGGTTGTGGTTCACATAGGTGCGGCCGCCATAGGTGAAGGACCGCACCTTGAACAGATCGTAATATTGCGGGTAGTCGCGCATCATCCGGACGGCGAGCTGCGCCATGTCGCGCGCGGTGCTGACCTGGCCGCGATTGGGCAGGCCCGAGGCGTTGCGGAAACTGGTGTTCTTCATGCCGATCCGCTGCGCGCGCTCGGTCATCATCTGCGCGAACTTGATTTCGGTGCCGCCCTGCGCCTCGGCGAGCACCACGGCGATGTCGTTGGCCGAACGGGTGATGAGCGCATAGATCGCGTCGCGGACCTTGATCGTCTTGCCGGCGGGCAGGCCAAGCTTCGAGGGCGGCATGCCGGCGGCGCGCTTGGAGACCGGCAGGTGCTGGTCGAGCTTCAGCTTGCCGCTCTCCAGCGCCTCGAAGGTCATGTACAGCGTCATCATCTTGGTGAGTGAGGCGGGATAGCGCCGCGCATCGGCATGGCGTTCGAACAGGACCTTGCCGGTGCTGTAGTCGATCACCAGGGCGGCGTAGCGGGTGGCCTGGGCCTCGGCGCCCAGCGGGGCGGCCACGGCAACAGCCAGAGCCATCGCGAACATCAAGGGCATGAGGATAAGGCGCGCGATGCCGCACGCCTGCTTACCGTTCCGGCCCTGCGGAAAAAGCCCCCTCATTGCCTGCCCCCTCGATGTCGAATTCTAGCCTGAATATGCCCCAATCCAGCCTTACGTTAATGTTGATTTTAGGATTTGTCCATAATCCATTGAATCAAATGTAAGTTTTGTTTCCCGGTGTTCCGGTATGCGGGGCGCGGTAATATCCTACTCCCCACGGCCCCTACTCTTCGCGGACCACGCTGAAGCGCTTCTGGGCGATATCCGGCAACAACCCGTCGAGCCACGGACCGTCCGGCAGCCGTGAGGCCAGCTCGGTCAGGTTGGTGTTCCACCATTCGCGCTGTTCGCGCACCTCGTCATAATCGTAGCGCGCGGTGTGCCAGACCTTCTCGCGCCGTAGATAAATCGAGATATCGACCGGGAAGCCGACATTGGAGGCGCTGACCCGCGTGGAATCGAAGGAGAGGTAGGCGATGTTGAGCGCCGTGCGCATCGGTTTGTCGAAGCTGAGTGCGCGATCGAGGATCGGCTTGCCATAGCCAGTCGCCCCGATGGAGAGATAGGGTGTGCGCGTCTCAATCTCGATCCAGTTGCCTTCGGGATAGACTAGGAACATCGAGGGTTCGGTATCGGGGCCCAGCTGGCCGCCGATAATGGCGTGCAGGTTGAAGGACAGGTCGGATATCTGCAGCGCCTCGCGGTCCTCCTCGGCGACGCGGCGCAATGCCTTGGCGTAGGCCATCACCGCCTCCAGCATGCCGCGGAAGCCCTCCGGCCGCGTCTCGACCATGTCGCGCTTCAGATAGGCCAGCGTCTTGTCGCGCAGGGAGCGCAGGCCCGAGGTCATGATCACGAACTGCGCGCCGGGCGGGCCGAGCAGCACCTGCTTCTTTGCCTGGGAGACCTCCGTGCCGCTGGTGATGCGGCCGTCCGACAGGGCGATCAGCCCGTCCTCGATGGCGATGCCAAGGCAATAGGTCACTTATGATTTCTCTCTTCATCCGTGGACGGCCTGCGCTGCCGTCCGGGGCAGCATAAGCCGTCCCGACCCGCTGCAGGAAGCCCGGAAACACAGTGCCGTGTGTCTCTCGTACGAATTTTATGTTGCACTGCACAAAAAATCATTGACAAAAAACCAGCGTTTCCTAAATTAACAGGCATGCTGCATTGCAGCAATTCGCTTAGTCCGGCGCACAGCGCTGGCGCCCGGGCCAATGCTCGGGGAGAGAGCAACCATAAAAGATTTTGGAGAAGCACACCATGACCACCGCCAAGAAAACTGCCGCTCCCCAGGAAACCCTGAAGCAGGTCGAGACCATGGTCGCCGCCAGCAAGGAGGCGATGGAAACCATGGTGAAGACCAGTGGCGACGCCGCCAACAAGGGCTATGAGCAGGCTGTCACCATGACCAAGGAGCAGATCGCCAAGCAGAGCGAGGCGTTCTTCAAATCCTATGACGGGCTGTCCGAGCTGAACCGCGCCAATCTGGACGCGGTGAACGCCAGCGGCACCATCATGACCAAGGGCGTCGAGGAAATCGGCAAGGCCTGGTTCGGCTTCACCCAGTCGAGCCTGGAGCAGGCCGCCGGCACGATGCAGGCGCTGATGGGCTGCAAGACGCTGCGCGACGTGATGGAGCTGCAGAACGGCTTCGCCAAGACCAGCTTCGACCAGACCATCGCCGAGACCGCCAAGCTGTCGGAAATGTCGGTAAAGGTCGCCAATGACGCCGTCGAGCCGATCAAGGCCCGCGTGAACAGCAGCGTCGAATTCTTCCTGAAGCCGGTCGCCGCCTAACCGCGATCAGCCATATCCGGCGCGGCGGGCACCCCCCGGCCCGCCCGCCCCTAAGAAGCCCGGCCCCTTGCCGGGCTTTTTTTGTGCCGCACCAAAGAGGGCCCCGGATGCCTGCCGGACGGCGGCAGCCGTTACGGATACAAGGGGGATACAAGGGGGATGCAGGGGGGACACAAGGTCGCACACAGGGACAAATGCATGCCGGGGGCGGACGGAATCGAATTTCAAGAGGGGGGTGCCGAGAGAAATCCGGGCAAAGCCCCTTTGCGAAGGGCCACCCAATGCCTATCATTACAAACAGTGGATGCGCCGGTATCCGCCGGCGCGACGAACGTTAGGTCGAGACGATCACGCATGAGCGGTCAGCAGCCCATCGGCGGCACGGGAACGGGCACGGGCGTCGTCCTGAAGACGAAGCCAAAAACCAAGAAGCCGTCGCTCTACAAGGTCCTGATGCTGAATGACGACTACACGCCGATGGAGTTCGTCGTGCATGTGCTGGAGCGTTTCTTCCAGAAGTCGCGGGAAGAGGCGACGCGTATCATGTTGCATGTTCATCATCGCGGTGTCGGCATCTGTGGCGTGTTCACCTATGAGGTGGCCGAAACCAAGGTCACCCAGGTGATGGATTTCGCGCGCCAGAACCAGCATCCTCTGCAATGCACGTTGGAAAAGGAATAGCTCCACATGCTGTCCCGCAATCTGGAAAAGACCTTGCATCGTGCGCTCGATTTCGCCAACGAACGGCGGCACGAATATGCCACGCTGGAACATCTCCTGCTGGCGCTGACGGAGGATCAGGACTCGCTGGCCGTGCTGAAGGCCTGCGGCGTCGATCTCGACAAGCTGCGCGCCGACCTGGTCGGCTACATCGATACCGACCTCGCCAATCTTGCCACCCCGCGCGAGGAGGATGCGAAGCCGACCGCCGGTTTCCAGCGCGTCGTCCAGCGCGCCGTCATCCATGTGCAGTCCTCCGGCCGCGCCGAGGTGACCGGCGCCAACGTGCTGGTGGCGCTGTTCTCCGAGCGTGAGAGCCACGCCGTCTATTTCCTGCAGGAGCAGGAGATGAGCCGCTTCGACGCGGTGAACTACATCTCCCACGGCATCGCCAAGGTGCCGAAGCGCGGCGAGCCGCGCCCGGTGCAGGGCGCCGATGAGGAGAAGGAGCCCCAGGCTGAGAAGCCGGCTGGCACCGCCAGCATGGGCGGCGCCCGGCAGAAGGGCAACGAGGCGCTGGATAATTACTGCATTAACCTGAACAAGAAGGCGCAGGCCGGCAAGATCGATCCGCTGATCGGCCGTGCCGCCGAGGTTGAGCGCACCATCCAGATCCTGTGCCGGCGCACCAAGAACAACCCGCTCTATGTCGGCGATCCCGGCGTCGGCAAGACCGCCATCGCCGAGGGGCTGGCGCGCCGTATCGTGCAGGAGGAGGTGCCCGACGTGCTGAAGCCGGCGGTCATCTTCCAGCTCGACATGGGCGCGCTGCTGGCCGGTACGCGCTATCGCGGCGATTTCGAGGAGCGGCTGAAGGCGGTGATGAACGAGATCGAGGCGCATCCCAACGCCATCCTGTTCATCGACGAGATCCACACGGTGATCGGCGCCGGCGCCACCTCGGGCGGGGCGATGGACGCGTCCAACCTGTTGAAGCCGGCGCTGGCTTCGGGCGCGCTGCGCTGCATCGGATCGACCACCTACAAGGAATATCGCAGCTATTTCGAGAAGGACCGGGCGCTGGTCCGGCGCTTCCAGAAGATCGATGTGAACGAACCGTCGATCGAGGATGCGGTGAAGATCCTGACGGGGCTGAAGCCCTATTACGAGGAGCATCACCATGTCCGCTACACCGCCGAGGCGATCAAGGCGGCGGTCGATCTGTCGGCCAAGTATATTTCCGACCGCAAGCTGCCGGACAAGGCCATCGACGTGATCGACGAGGTGGGCGCGGCGCAGATGCTGGTGCCGGCCTCGAAGCGGCGTAAGACCATCGGCGTGAAGGAGGTCGAGGCCGTTGTGGCCAAGATCGCCCGCATCCCGCCGAAGAGCGTCTCGACCGACGACCGCACGGTGCTGAAGAATCTGGAGCGCGACCTGAAGAATGTCGTGTTCGGCCAGGACAAGGCCATCGAGGCGCTGGCGAGTGCGATCAAGCTGTCGCGCGCCGGGCTGCGCGAGCCGGAAAAGCCGATCGGCTCCTACCTGTTCAGTGGCCCGACCGGCGTCGGCAAGACCGAGGTGGCACGCCAGCTGGCGGCGATTCTCGGTGTCGAGATCACCCGCTTCGACATGTCGGAATATATGGAGCGCCATACGGTCAGCCGGCTGATCGGCGCGCCGCCGGGCTATGTCGGCTTCGACCAGGGCGGGCTGCTGACCGATGCCATCGACCAGCATCCGCATCAGGTGCTGCTGCTCGACGAGATCGAGAAGGCGCATCCCGACCTCTACAACATCCTGCTGCAGATCATGGATTACGGGAAGCTGACCGACCATAACGGCAAGACGGTCGATTTCCGCAATGTCATCCTCATCATGACCACCAATGCCGGCGCTGCCGACATGGCGAAGCCGGCCATCGGCTTCGGCAGTGCGACACGGGTCGGCGAGGATGAGGAGGCGATCAACCGCATGTTCACGCCGGAATTCCGCAACCGGCTGGACGCCATTGTACCGTTCGCCCATCTGACGCCGGAGATCATCGACCGGGTGGTGGACAAGTTCGTCATCCAGATGGAAGTGCAGCTGGCCGACCGCGGTGTGACCATCGAGCTGACCGACCCGGCGCGCAAATGGCTGGCCCAGAAGGGCTATGACCAGGCCTATGGTGCCCGGCCACTGTCGCGCGTCATCCAGACCAACATCAAGCAGCCGCTGGCCGAGGAATTGCTGTTCGGCAAGCTGGCCAAGGGCGGCACGGTGCTGGTGACGGTGAAGGACGGCAAGCTGGTGCTGACATATCCCGATGCGCCGGGCGGTACGCCCGGCCGCCGCAAGCGCGAGCCGGCCCTGGCAGACTGACGGCTGACGGATAAGGGTGGGGCGGCGGCCGTTAGCGGCCGCGCCGCCCGCCGTTTTCCGGCTGATCGGCGAAAGCGTTGCCGCCCAGCAGCATGTTCACGTCCTGGCCGTTTTCCGACAGCGGCAGCACAAGGCGCTGATATGGCCAGCGGCGGCCTGTCGCATCGAGGAAGCGCCGTTCTGCCGCGACGGGGCGCTTCTCGGTGGCGCAGCGCGCATAATCGGCCACAATCGTCTCATGAAACGGCCGGTTCTCGAAATCGTCGAGATAATGGCCAGTGGGGTCGCTGCCGTTGCGCTCCACGATGCCGGTGCCGACCAGCCGGTAGCGGAAGCGGTGCGGCATCGTGCCGCCGGTCAGCGGCTCGACATCGACCAGATAGAGGAAAGGCAGCAGCCGGGGAATATCCAGCGGATCGATATCGGCGCGTGCGGGGAGCGGGCGATCCCGGGCGCGGCTTTTCCAGTAAGCAAGCAAGGGTTGCAGGACGGGGGCCAGAATCGAAGGTTCCGGATCGACGATCTGACCATCCGTGGGTAGCCCCGTCATCCGTCTTCCTTTGCGCTGGGCATCGTGTTTGGGGCTTTTGAATATCAGCCAAACGTTAAAATCAGATTAACCAAAAGTAAGGATTGCTGCTAACAGATATGGGGAGTCCTGTTTTCTATTTATGCCCTCTATGGTTGAAATTCATTGCTGCCGCAGACTGCGCGCACATACAATGATGTGCCGTTTCTTTTACAGGCGATTTCACCAGATGAGTGACCGTTCGTCAGACAATCCAAAGCGGCACTGGGAGCGCCCGGAAACCGAAGACATCGCGACAGCGGAGCAGTTCGCCGCCTTCATCGCGGATGACCGGCTGCAACGGCTGTTCGCCTACTGGCAGGGCAAGCGCAACGGGCGTCCGATGCCGGCGCGATCCGACATCGACCCGACGGAGATTCCCTGGGCGCTGCCACAGATATTCCTGGTCGATTACACACCCGAGAGTGGGTTTCGCTACCGGCTCTCTGGCACCGAACTGTCCTCGATCTACGGGCACAGCAACCTGAAGGGCATGACCCTGGAAGATATCCTCGGGCCGGAGGGAGCGGCAGTCGTCACCGGCCGCTGGCTGCCGCTGGTGGAGCAGAAGCAGGTGCTGTGCATGAAGGGCGTGGTCTATCTGCCGACCGACCGCACCGCCATTGGCGAACGGCTGATGCTGCCGCTGGCGGATGTGGCCGATGGGCCGGTGACCGGGCTGCTGGGCATGACAATCTGCGAATGGCACAAGGGAGAGGTGGCGGAGGAGCTTAAGCTATCCCGCGTGAAGACTCTCTCTGTTAGCATGATTCCCTGATCTTCTTTCGCCAACCGAACGGACCCCGATCATGGAACTCTGGCAGCTTGACGCGACCGATCTCGCGCGTCTCATCCGCACCGGCCGCGCTTCCGCCCGCGAGGCCACGCAATCGGTTCTGAAACGGCTGCACGCGGTCAATCCGGCGATCAATGCGGTGGTCCGGGTGCTGGAGGAAGAGGCCCTGGCCGCCGCCGATGCCGCCGATGCGAAACAGGCGCGCGGCGAGGCGCTGGGCCCGCTGCACGGCGTGCCGGTCACCACCAAGGTGAATGTCGATCAGGCCGGACTGCCGACCGACAATGGCGTGGTGCCCTTGAAGGATTTCATCGCCGAGCATGACAGCCCGGTGGTCGCCAATCTGAAGCGTGCCGGCGCCATCATCGTCGGGCGCACCAACGCACCGGCCTTCTCCATGCGGATCTTCACCGACAACGCGCTGCATGGGCGCACGCTGAACCCGCTCGACCCCGCGGTGACGCCGGGCGGCTCCAGCGGCGGTGCGGGGGCGGCGACGGCGACCGGCATTGGCGCCATCGCGCATGGCAATGATATCGGCGGGTCGGTGCGGATTCCCGCCACCTGCAACGGCGTGGTGGGATTGCGCGTCGGCTATGGCAGGATTCCCGCCTTCAACCTCAGCGCACCCGGTGGCCGTCCGCCCGGTGCCGTCATCATGGCGGTGCAGGGGCCGCACACCCGCACCGTGCGCGATGCCAGGCTGGCGCTGGCGGTGATGGCCGAGGGCGACCGCCGCGACTGGCGCTGGAACGATGTGCCGATGCGCGGGCCGGACCCGGCGCGGCCGATCCGGGTCGCCATCGTGCCGGAGGTGCCGGGCGGCACCAGCCATCCCGCCCAGGTCGAGGCGGTGCGCCAGGCCGGCCGGCATCTGGCCGCCGCCGGCTATGCGGTGGAGGAGGTGCTGCCGCCGGACATCGCGCGCGCCATTGAGCTGTGGCACATCATCTGCGTGACCGATGTGTTTGGTAGCCTGTGGCCGGCGATGCAGAAGATGGGCGATCCCGACGGCATCGCCGCCATGGAAGCCTGGCTGTCGCTGCACAAGCCGGCCGACCTCGAAACCTATATCGCGGCGATGACCGAGCGCGAGGCGCTGGCGCTGCGCTGGATGCAGTTCTTCGAGGCCTACCCGCTGGTCATCATGCCGGTGCTGTGCGGCCTGCCGCCGAAGCAGGGTGCCGATGTCACGAAGGATGGCCAGGCGGAGGTGCTGGACAATATGCGCGCCGCGCTGATCGCGCCGCTGCTGGGCATTCCGGGTCTTGCCGTCCCGGTCGGGAAGCATGGCGGTTTGCGTACCGGCGTGCAGATCATGGCGATGCGCAACCGCGAGGATATCTGCCTCGATGCCGGTGAGGTGATCGAGGCCGCCGAGGGCATCGTCACGCCGGTCGATCCACGGGGCTGAGCATGACGCCGGACACCGCGCTGGTGCGCTGGCTGCCGGTCGCCAGCATCGCCGAGGCCGATTGGCCGCACCTGTCGGCGTTGCTGCCGGCCGAGGAGCAGGCCCGTGCGGAGCGCTTCCATTTCCGGCGCGACTGGGAAAGCTACACCGCCGCCCATGCGCTGCTGCGCGGCGCGCTCACCTTGCTGGCGGCGGAGGCCGGGCTGCGCGTGGCACCAGCGGACTGGCGCTTTTCCATCGGCGATCACGGCAAGCCGGAACCTGTGCTGCCTGCGGGCGTGCCGCCCTTCCGGGTAAATCTGTCCCATACCCGCGGGCTGGCCGCCGTGGCGGTGGCGCTGGACCGTGAGATCGGCGTGGATGTGGAATGGCTGGACCGCACCAACCTGACCATCGATCTGGCTGACCGCTTCTTCGCCCCGGCGGAATGCGCGCAGCTCGTCGGGCTGGAGGCGGAAGCGGAGAAGGAGGCGCTGTTCGCCTTCTGGACGCTGAAGGAGGCCTATATCAAGGCGGTCGGCATGGGCCTCGCGCTGCCGCTGGGCGCCTTCGCCTATACGCTCGATCCGCTGTCCATCGCCTTCGATGACCGCATCCAGGACGATCCTGATAGCTGGTATTTCCAGCGCCTGCGCCCTACGCAAGGGCATGTGCTGGGGCTGGCGCTGCGGCATGAGGCGCCAGAGCGCGCCATGCTCGACGCTGCTCCCGCCGGGCTTGCCGCACTTTTGCGGCTGGCGGGGTAGACGTCAGGCCATGACCGGCGGGCCGGGCAGGATTTCCCTTATATAGGGCAGGATGCCGCGCTGCCGGTCCCATTGCTTCGGATAGCCCAGCGACACTTCCTCGAAGCGGGTGCCGTCGATCCAGTCGGTGCGGCGGACATGCAGATGGCCCGACACCGCAACCTTCGCATTGAAGCGGGTATGCCAGTCCTCGGTCCGGCGCGTGCCGCACCAGGGGATGAAGCGCGGGATGCGCGGGATATGCACCAGATCGCGGCGCAGCGGGTAATGGTTCACCAGCACCGTGGGCGCGCCGTCCAGCGCCATCAGCCGGGCTTCGGCATCGTCGCAGCGCGCCTGGCACCAGGCCTCCCGCGAGGGGTAGGGGGCTGGGTTCAGCAGCATTTCGTCGGCGCAGACGGCCCCGCCTTCGCGCGCCCAGGCGATCACCTGATCGCGCGGCAGATCGTCCGGCCGGAAGCTGTAATCGTAGAGCAGGAAGAGAGGGGCTATGACGCAGGGGCCGCCCGGCCCGGTCCAGAGCGGATAAGCGTCCTCCGGCGTGACAATGCCATGCTCCCTGGCGAGATCGACAATCGCATTGTATTTCGCTTCGCCGGCCAGCGGGGCGTTGCTCTGGCTGTCGCCATTGGGGCCGTTCTCCGGCACGGTCCAGAGTTCGTGATTGCCCGGCACCCAGATCACCCTGGCGAAGCGCTCGGCCGTCAGCGCGAAAATCTCGCGCAGATGGTCCAGCCGCTCGGCAATGTCGCCGGCCAGAATTAGCCAGTCCTCCGGCGCGTATGGCAGGTTGGCCATCGCCTCGCGGTTCACCGGATTGGCCAGATGCAGGTCGCTGATTGCCAGCAGTTTCATAGGCCAAGCTTTACAGCAAGCCGGCGCTTATGCCAAAGACATGGCTTCCCCTGCATGAGGGCATGACAACTTCTCTTGAAGTCCGGCGCAGGAGATATATAAATTTTATCCTAAAGGTCATAAGAATGGCCTGATATAGGAAAACCCTTGGATCCGCTACGGATTCTCATCAGGACGGCAGCTGACAGAATATGAAGAAACCCACTATCGGCGTTGGTGACTGTTTCGGTCAGGTCGATGGCTATGGCCGCCTGGTTTCCTGGTCGGTCGAGCAGGTGATCGACCATCACGGCATCCTGCATGCCTGCATCGCCTCGGTTAACGATCCCAGCCGGCGCAAGACCGTCGCCTTGTCCGTGCTGCTGCGCGATGGCAGCTATATGCGTCAGGAAGCCCTGCACTGACTTTCCGGGAACGGCCCTCCAGAAGATAGTTCATCCCAGGCCGAACTGTCGGCCTCTCCTCCATGCTAGTCTGAAAGGCAGCAGGGAGGGTGTCATGTACACGAACCGTATCGCCGAAATTGGCCTGTTGGTGGGAGAGCCCGCCCGCGCCGCCATGCTGATGGCGCTGATGGATGGGCGCGCGCTGACCGCGGGCGAGCTGGCCGGTGCCGCCGGGGTGACGCCGCAGAGTGCCAGCGCGCATCTCGCCCGGCTGGTCGAGGCCGGGATGCTGGCGATGGAACGCCAGGGCCGGCATCGCTATCACCGGCTGGCTTCGCCGGAGGTGGCGCGGCTGCTGGAAACCGTCATGCAGGTGGCGACCCTTGCCCCCGCCCCTGCGCGCCGCCCGGTAACCGGCCCGCGCGATGCTGCGATGCGCCGGGCACGCACCTGCTACGATCATATGGCTGGCGCGCTGGGTGTGGCGCTGGCCGATGCGCTGCAGGCAAATGGCCATGTCGAGCTGGATGACGGCGTCGGTCTGGTGACGCCCGCCGGCCTGGATTTCCTGCACGGGCTGGGGCTGCCGGCGGACAGCCTCTCCGCTGGCCGGGGAAGTGCCCGTCCGTTCTGCAAGCCCTGCCTCGACTGGAGCGAACGCCGCCCGCATCTGGCAGGGAGACTGGGTGCGGCGCTGTGCAGCCATTTCCTGGACACCCATCTGGTCCGCCGTGTCGGCGGCAGCCGGGCGCTGGAGATCACGCCGGCGGGGCAGGCCTTTCTGCGCGACCGCTTCGATATCCGTACGCTTTAACCGGCAGCGAATCCGGCCCACCAGCCAGCCCACCAAAATGTCGCGCCCCAGGCGGCGAGCGCGATCAGCATCAGGCCCGGCAGCACGCCGGCGGCGAAGCGGCGGTTGCCGGCGAGCCAGGCCAGCGCCGCCTTGCTGACGGTGTTGGTCGTGAAGCCCAGCAGGATCGGCAGCGCCGCATCCTCGGCGGGCAGATGTCCGGCGGCCACCTGCGTGGCGACCATGATGGCGGCGGAATGGGCATCGGCGAAGCCGGCCAGCGTCGCCGCCACCAGAATACCGGTATGGCCGAACATGTCGCGCAGCACGGCGGCGGCCAGGATGATCGCCGCCAGCCCTGCCGCGAATCCCAGGATCGCCTTCGGGTCGAAGGCCCGGCCCGGCTGGGTGTCGGCGGGGGCGGTATCGGCAAGGGCGCGGCGAATGAAGACCACCCCATAGACCAGCGCTACGGCTCCACCGGCAAGAATGGCCGGCAGCAAGGGGCGCAGCGCCTGCAGGCTTGTCGCCGCCAGCACGGTCGCCAGCAGGGCGATGGTGGCGACACTGGACAGCACGGCGCCGGCGATGGCCGGGCGCAGCAGGGTGGGGTCGCGGCGGGCCCGGTTGCCCATTGCGCCGATGGTCGCGGTGCTGGAGGCGAAGCCGCCTACCAGCCCGGCCAGCGGCAGGCCGGCGCGCGGCCCTAACAGGCGGATGGCGATATAGCCCAGGCCGCTGACCGCCATCAGCAGCACGACCAGCAGCCAGAGCTTGTGCGGGTTCAGGGCGCCATAGGGGCCGACCGGGCGGTCTGGCAGGACCGGCAGCACGATCAGCGTCACCGCCGCGAACAGCAGCGCGTCGCGGATTTCCTGTGCCGTCAGCACGGTGCCGACGAAGCGGTGCAACTGCCCGCGCGCGGCCAGCAGGATGGCGACGGCCACGCCCAGCCCTGCCGCCAGCGCCGGCCGCTCCGCTGCGAGGCCGCCCAGCAGCACGGTCAGCACCAGCGCAACCTCGGTGGTGAGGCCGGGATCCTCCTCCCGCCCGCGCCAATAGGCCGCCGCCGCAAGCACCGCGATGCCCAGTGCCGCCGCCGCAAGCAACGGGCCGCCACCGACCAGCATCGCCGTGGCGCCGGCAAGCGCGGCGATGGAAAAGGTGCGGATGCCGGCCGGCGCACGCCCGGGGCCGGTGCCCTTGCGGCGTTCGCGTTCAGCGCCGATCAGCAGACCGATGCCGAGCGCCACGGCGAGATCAAGGATCGTGTCGTCCATGGCCGGTTCCGTTTCCTCTCCATCTTCCGCGCCAGTCTGGAATGCGCAGGCCCGGGTAGCCAGCGCTTTCCGGCCGTCACTGGAATGTGCTAAATAGTGTAATTTTATGTGTTAATTTCATATGTGTGGAATTTTCGTTCTTCCTGCATAATCTGGCGGAGAATCGGAAAGCGATATTCAGGGGAGCGATGTTCGAGTTTTTCAGCGCCTTCAAGACGGCCTTCGCGCTGATCGCCGGCTTCGACAGCGAGCTGCTGCACATCGTGGCGCTGTCGCTGTCGGTCAGCCTGTCGGCGGTCGCTATCGCCGCGCTGATCGGCCTGCCGCTGGGGGCGGCGGTCGCGCTGTGGCGCTTTCCCGGGCGCGGCGCGGTCATCGTCGTGCTGAACGCCTGCATGGGCCTGCCGCCGGTGGTGGTTGGCCTGGTGGTCTATCTCATGCTGTCGCGCGCCGGGCCGCTGGGCGAGCTGGGGCTGCTGTTTACGCCGCAGGCGATGGTGGTGGCGCAGACCATCCTGGTGCTGCCGATCATCGCCGCGCTGACCCGCCAGACCATCGAGGATCTGTGGGCGGAATATCGCGAGCAGCTGACCTCGCTGGGCGTCACGCCGCTGCGCGCCATCCCGACCCTGCTGTGGGACGGCCGCTTTAGCCTGCTGACCGCGGTGCTGGCCGGCCTGGGCCGGGCGGCGGCGGAGGTCGGCGCCATCCTGATCGTCGGCGGCAATATCGACGGAGTCACCCGCACCATGACCACCGCCATCGCGCTGGAGACCGCCAAGGGCGATCTCGCGCTGGCGCTGGGCCTCGGCATTGTGCTGATCCTGATCATCGCGGCGATCAACGGGGCCGCCTTCGGGATCGGCGAAGCGGCCCGCCGGCGGACCGGGTGAGGGCGGTCATGCATGGCACGGTGAAACCCACGATCCTGCCGCTGCGGCTCGACGGCGTCTGCTTCGACGTCGGCGGCAAGCGGCTGATCGACAGCATCGACCTGACGCTGGAAGCCGGTATCCGCAGCTTCGTCATCGGGCCGAACGGGGCCGGCAAGAGCCTGCTGCTCCGGCTCTGCCACGGGCTGATTCAGCCGACGGCGGGTCGCGTGCACTGGTCCGGCGAGAGCAATGTTCGTCGGCGGCAGGCGATGGTGTTCCAGCGCCCGGTGCTGCTGCGCCGCTCGGTGCTGGCCAACATGGTCTATGCCTTGTCGGTCGCGGGCATGGCGCGGGCGGGGCGCAAGGAATCGGCCATGGCGGCGCTGGAACGGTTCGGCCTGGAGTCGCTGGCGGACAGCCCGGCCCGCGTGCTGTCGGGCGGCGAGCAGCAGCGCCTGGCGCTGGCCCGCGCCTGGATATTGCAGCCGGAGGTGCTGTTCCTCGACGAGCCGACCTCGGCGCTGGATGTGCGGGGCATCCGCGAGGTTGAGGAGGCGCTGACTCATTTCCACGAAACCGGCACCAAGATCGTCATGACCAGCCACGATCTGGGGCAGGCGCGGCGGCAGGCCGACGAGATCGTGTTCCTGCATCACGGCAGGCTGGTCGAGATAACGCCCGCCGAGCGGTTCTTCCGGGAACCGCAGAGCGCGGAGGCCCGCGCCTTCATCAGGGGCGAGCTTCTCTGGTGAGAATTCGAAATCCATAAACAGGAGGATAAGCAATGAACAGGTTTAGCAGGTTCCTCGCCGTCGCGGCGCTGGCCGTGCCGGTGGCCCTGGGGGCAGCGGTCGGTTCGGCACAGGCCCAGGACAGGTTCATCACCGTGGCCTCGACCACCTCGACCGAGAATTCGGGGCTGTTCAAGCACATCCTGCCGCTGTTCAAGGCGAAGACCGGCATCGATGTCCGGGTGATTGCCCAGGGCACCGGCCAGGCGCTGGATACCGGGCGGCGCGGCGATGCCGACGTGGTGTTCGTGCACGCCCCGGCGGCGGAGAAGAAATTCGTGGCCGAGGGCCATGGCGTCGAGCGGTTCGAGGTCATGTATAACGACTTCGTCATCGTCGGGCCGAACAGCGATCCGGCTGGCGTTAAGGGCATGAAGGACGCCCCGGCCTCGCTGGCGAAGATCGCCGCCGCCAAGGCCACCTTCGCCTCGCGCGGTGACGATTCCGGCACCCACAAGGCGGAGCTGCGGCTGTGGAAGGAAGCCGGCGTGGATGTGAAGGCCGCTGGCGGCAGCTGGTACCGCGAGCTGGGCTCCGGCATGGGCGCCACGCTGAACACCGCGGCGCAGATGCCGGCCTATGCGCTGACCGACCGCGCCACCTGGATCAGCTTCCAGAATCGCGGGGATCTGGAAATCAGCGTCGAGGGCGATGCCAAGCTGTTCAACCAGTATGGCGTCATCCTGGTCAGCCCGGAAAAGCACAAGCATGTGAAGAAGGCGGAAGGCCAGGCCTTCATCGACTGGCTGGTGTCCGGGGAAGGCCAGAAGGCGATTGCCGACTACAAGCTGAACGGCCAGCCTCTGTTCTTCCCGAACGCGAAGAAGGCCAGCGGTTAGGACCGATAGACCGCCAGGAACTGCGCGCGCTGCCGGCCGGCCTCGTCCAGCAGGGACAGTCGGTCGCCATCGATCTGCCAGCGCGCCGTATCCTTCAGCGCTTTCATCAGTGCCGCTTCATGGCTCATCGCCGGTTCCGGGCAGGCCATGCGGGTAGCGATCCCTTCGCCGAAGCGCAGCTTGTCGCCTTCCAGCCGGTAGCCGCCGGCGATCTGGTTGCAGCCGGCATTGGCGGCATAGCGCGCCGGCTCCGGCAGCAGCAGCAGATGCGGCTCGCGCCCGCCTTCCGCCGGGGCCACCGGCGCGCCCTCCAGCGCGATCAGCCGCCAGTATCCATTGGTCAGCGTGTTGGAGGCGGGTACGCCCGGGTCGCAGGCGCGCTCGGTCGAAAGCCGGTCGAAGCGCTGCACCAGGATGGTCGGCTGGCTGCCGGGGCCGTCCATACGAGAGCGCTGGACAATGGCGCCCTTGAATTCCACCGTCAGCGGCGCGGCCCCTTTCGGCCGGGCGGCGAGGTAGGCGCGTTCCAGCGCCAGATACTCGCCCTCCATCGCCACCGGATAGGAATTGCCGGTGCGGCATTCGGTCAGGCGCGGCGCATCGGCCATGTAGGTGAAGGCGCCGCGCAGCGGCAGCACCGGCTCCGGCGGTGGCGCGTCGAGCTGTCGGGTCAGCTCATAGGGCAGGGTGGAGGCAATGGGCTGGCCGCTGCGGTCGAGCAGGCGCAGCGTGCCGCTGCCGCGGATTTCCAGGCGCAGCACTTCCGGCGTTCCAGCCTCGCCGCTGCCTAGCACCAGCGTGTGGCGCGCCGGATCGGCATGCCAGCGGCCGATGCTCTCTTCGCTCAGATTGCGCTCCAGATAGGTCCGGCGCAGCGCATAGCTCTGGTCCGAACGCAGGGTGAGCTCGTGCCGGATGCCGGGACAGTCGGCGCAGGGCAGCACGCCGGCATAGCTGCCCGGCAGGCTGAGGCCGTTCGCCGCGACATAACTGGCCGGCATGGCGGGCGGGGTCATCGGGCCATCGGCGGGTCGCGGGTCCGTCGCGCAGGCGGCGAGCGTCAGGCCAAGGGCCAGACCAAGGGAGGGGATGGACAGGCTGAGGACAGGACGCATCGGAACCTCCCGGGACGGTGACGGCAATGGCAGGGAACGCCTGCCAGAAACGGCGACGGCCCGCCGGTGGTTCCGGCGGGCCGTCAGGGCGATGCGCATTTGATCAGGCCGGCTTGACGGCAATCTTCTTCGCCTGCTTCGCGGCCTCGGCTGAACGCGGAATGGCGATCTTCAGCACGCCATTCTCGAACTTCGCCTCGATCTTGTCTTCGTCGGGCTCGAAGGGCAGGGCGAAGCGGCGCATGTAGGTGCCGTAGGAGCGCTCGACCAGATGGTAGTGCTTCTTCTCGTCCTTCTCTTCCTTTTCCGCCTTGTGCTCCGCCTTCAAGGTCAGGATGCCGTCATCGAGATCGACATCAATGTCCTTCTCGTCGATGCCCGGCAACTCGGCCGTGATTTCGAGGCCCTTCTTGGTTTCGGAGACATTCACCTTGGGCGATAGCATGCCGGTGCCGCTGAAGCCGGCGGGCAGGCTTATGCCGCGCGAGAAATCCTCGAACAGGCGGTCCATATCGCGGCGCATGGCGGTGAAGGGATCGCTGGCGGCGCCCTGCGTCACGTCAGTGGTGCGGCCAAAGGGAAGCAGTGATTTGATGCTCATGGCATTACCTCGCATAACGGGATGCGTGTGGAATACCTGCCGGCCCATCCGGCAGGATGGCCACGCATGGAGACTATGCCTCTGATAAAGGTGCGGCATTGACCTGAATCAAGAACCGCCCGGCCCAGGGTTGGGCAGTATGGGCGCAGGGCGGTCTGGAATGGTCTCTCGCTTGGACGTTTATTTCTGCTCGACCGGCGCGAAGACGGTGTCCAGCTCGATGCTCTCCACATCCTCCGGTCGGGCGAAGGGGGAAGGCGCCGGTTCGCCGGGCGTGCGCGGGCGGCCGATCTCCTCGAAGAACAGGTCGAGCCCGCCCGGCATGATGGTCCAGAACATTTTCAGGTCCTTGGTGCCGGTGTTCATGATCTTGTGGCGGCGGAAGGAGCCCAGCAGGATCGCCGTGCCGGGACGAATCGGATGCGGCACCCCGTCCAGTTCCACCGTGCCCTCGCCCTCGTAGAAGAACAGGATCTCGGTGTGGTCGGGATGCTGATGGTCGCGGATGAAGCAGCCGGGTGCGATGGACTGCACGCCGGTGGAGAAGGGCAGGCCCGGCACGTTGCGCTGGGAGAATTTAACCTCGCCATAGCCGTTGGCCGGCACCGGCTGCCACCAGCTCGGCCCCTCGTCGGGCTGTACCACCACCGCGAAATTCCGGGTCGCTTCCTCGTGCTTCAGCGCGGTCATCGCTTGTCCCTTTCCGTTCGCCAGACCTGTATTTCCCGATACTGACAGATCGGTCAGGGGCCGCCAAGGGCTTCACCGGGAGCCGATAACTGACCTATGTCAAAGCAATTAATATCAATAATCAAATGTCATTATTTGTAATGAATGCCGGACGATCTTAAAGGTCCATTAAGCCAGCAAGGTTAATCTCCTCGTCATAACCGGCGAACGCGCCCTCAGTTCCCAACGCCCGCGAGGCGCAGGGAACCGCACATAAAACAGGCCGAAAAAAAAGCCATGCAAGGAACCGCCATGCAAGAGACAAACCTTCCGGACCGGGTCAAAGGATTCGTCGGGAAAATCTTCGGTGCCGCCGAGGTCGCGAAGGCCGCAAGTGGGCAACCGCTGACACGCCCGCGGGTGGCGGTCGGCACTGCTGCGGTACCCGAGAGCTATGGCAGCCGGGAAGATTTCCTGCGGAAGCTGACCGATGTGCTGCAGCAGCACAAGGCGGCCGCCGTCGGGCGGGTGCATCTGTTCGACCTGGAAAAGATCAAGGAGAAGCTGGGCGGCCAGTGGGAGGATCATCGGGCGCGGGTGCTCGATCTGACCCAGAAGGTGCTCGGCCGCCATCTGCAGGGCGGCGATGTGTACTGCCCGGTCGCGGGGGATTCCTTTGTCGTGGTGTTCGCTGCCTCGAGCCCCGAGCATGCGCAGGTTCTGCTGATGAAGGTGGCTCTGGAGATCGAGCAGCAGCTGTTCGGCGAGGTCGATAAGCCGGTCGCCGCGATCCAGGTGACCTGCACCTCGGTGGATGACGACGTGGTGTTCGCGCAAGAGAGCATGGAGTCGGTGTTCGAGCGCATCGGTGTGATGCTGGATGCGACGCTGCCGGCGGCACAGCCGGTTGCGAAGGCCAATGTCAATCCGCTGATGGAAAAGCGCGGGCAGCGGGAATCCGTTGATCTGCTGATCGACCGCCACCTGCCCGAGACGATCGTGACCGAAGAGGATATAGACTTCCTGTACACGCCATACTGGGACGTGAAGGCGGAGGCGCTGTCGATCTGGCAATGCGCCGCCGTGCTGAAGGAGGGCAGCCTGCCGGACATCGTCGGGTATGATGTGCTGGGCCGCAATCCCGATTCCGAGGATATCGCCTGGCTGGACAGCCTGCGGCTGGTCAGCGCCTGTGGCACGCTGATCGAGATGTTGGCGAAGAACTTTACGGTCTTCGTTTCCGCCAATATCCATTTCGAAACACTGGCCAACCGCCGCAACCTGGCGACGCTCATCAAGATTCTCGATCGCCTGCCGGGCCATGCGCACAAATTCCTGGTGCTCAGCATCGCCGGTGCGCCGGCCGGTGTGCCGCAAAGCCGGATTGCCGATTTCGTCAATCTGCTGCGCCCGCGCTGCCGGGCGGTGCTGCTGCAGACCGAGCTTGGCACGACGGAAGTCGCCACATATTCCGGCGTTGGCCTGCATGGCCTCAGCCTGCGGGTCCCGCCGGATTCCTGCTACGACACCCGCTTCGAGGCGAAGCTGGCGGGCCTGTCGGCGGAGTGCCGCAAGGCGCGCCTGATTCTCGCCGTGAACGGGCTGAACGGCGAAAGCCTGGTGCGCAGTGCCGTCAATGGCGGGGCGCGTTATATCGCCGGCGCGGTCGTCGGCGGCCGCGTGGCGAAGCCGCGCAACGTCGCGCGATACACGCTGGACGAGGTGCTCTCGAACGCCGCCTGATCCATCCCGCCTGTTGCCTATCGCATGGCTGCCCAGCCGCCGCTGATCGCACTCTGGGGTTACGCGATCCCGGCGATGGCGGCATGCTGGCGTCCTGACAGGGCAACAACAGGGATGGGCAGGCAATGACCCGACGGATTTTCACCGCCACGCTGGGCACCGAGACCAACACATTCTCCTCGCTGCCGACCGGCATGAAGATGTTCGAGGATACCTGCCTCTACCGCAATGCCAGCTATGGCGACAAGCCGCCGATGTTCGGCGCGCCGCTGGTGGTCTGGCGCCGCCGGGCGGAGGAACGCGGCTGGGATGTGACCGAGGGGCTGTGCGCCTTCGCCATGCCGGCGGGCAAGACGGTGGCGCGTGTCTATCGCCAGTTCCGTGACGAAATCCTGGCCGATATCAAGGCGGCAATGCCGGTCGATGCCGTGTTGCTGTCGCTGCATGGTGCGATGGTGGCCGAGGAGCATGACGACGCTGAAGGCCAGCTGATCGAGGCGGTGCGCAAGCTGGTCGGCCCGGACGTGGCCATCGGGGTGGAACTGGACCTGCATGCCAATGTCGGCCTGCGCATGCTGGAGAACGCCACGGTCATCGTGCTGTTCAAGGAATATCCGCATATCGATATTCCGGAGCGCGCGGAAGAGGTCTTCACCCTGATCGCCGACCATCTGGACGGCAAGACCAAGCCGGTGATGGGCTGGTTCGACTGCAAGACCATCGGCGTGTTCCACACCACGCGGCCGCCGATGCGCGGCTTCGTGGACCGCATGGCGGCGCTGGAGGGCAAGGACGGCATCCTGTCGGTCTCCGCGATCCACGGCTTCCCCTGGGCCGATGTGCCGGACATGGGCAGCAAGATGCTGGTCATATCCGATGGCGACCGCGCCAAGGCCAATGCGTTGGCGGAAAAGCTGGGCCGGGAATTCTATGCCTTCCGCGAAGAAGCACAGCCCGCCTATACCACGCTGGATCAGGCGATGGCGCGGGCGGCCAGCCACAACCAGCCGAAGCCGCTGGTGCTGGCCGATGTCTCCGACAATGCCGGCGGCGGGGCGGCCAGCGATTCCACCTTCGTGCTGGAAGCGATGCTGAAGAAGGGCATCCGCGATGCCGCCATCGGCATGTTCTGGGATCCGATGGCGGTGCGCGTCGCCTTCGAGGTCGGCGTGGGGGCGGAAACCGACATCCGCCTCGGCGGCAAGCTGGGTGCGTCCTCCGGCCAGCCGCTCGATCTGCGGGTGAAGGTGCTGGCCCTGCTGGAGGATGCGACGGTGCAGTTCGGCGGTGCCCGCAAGGGCCATCAGAAGGTCGGCGACATGGCGGCGCTGGAAGCGGATGGCATCGTGATCGTGGTGAACACGCTGCGCACGCAATGTTCCAGCGCCGATTGCTTCACCAATCTCGGTGTCGATCCGGCGTCAAAGAAGGTCGTGGTGGTGAAGTCGATGCAGCATTTCCATGCCGCCTATGCGCCGCTGGCCTCCGACGTGCTCTATGTCGCGTCACCCGGCGCGCTGATGCCGGATTTCACCAAGCTGGACTACAAGAAGGCGCCGCGCGATCAGTGGCCGCTGGTGCCGGCCCCGCTGGGCTGAGGCAGGATAACGGGCGGCTGCTTCGCGCGCAGCCGCACCGCCAGCACCGGCAGGGCCAGCAACAGGCTGGAGGCGCACCACAGCAACGCCTGCGCGTTGTGCGGGCCTTCGCGGACGGCAATGAACAGGGCGCAGGGGAGGATGGCAAGGGCGAGGCCGACCTCCTCGTCCCGGATCGTCTGCGGCAGGCCGCGGAGCAGGGCCAGCAACGCGAACCCGGCCGCCGGCAGCAGGGCAAAGGAAGACGGGAAGTCGCGGTAGCGCGGGTCGAACACCAGCCCCAGGCACATCGCCAGCACGAAACCCAGCGCCAGCAGCCGCACCGGGCTGACAAGCCGTTCCGTTCGGCCTGCGGTCCGGCCCTCGACAGCACGCGCGAGAGCCGTTGCCAGCACCAGCATGGCGCCCAGCGACAGCAGCCACAGCCCGCCGCCCGCCGCCCATTCGAACGGCATGCGGCTCATCTCAACGACATAACGCGCCTGCATCACCAGCAGCGTACCGGACGCCGCGCCGGCCAGCGTCAGCGCCGCCCAGCCGGCGGGCGTGCCCGGCGCCTCTCGGCGGAGGGCGGCGAAGCCCAGCGGCAGCAGGCCGAACAGCAGCGACCCGGTGAGCCAGAGCTTCCAGCCCGGCAGTTCCGCGACCGGGCCGGTCAACGGGAATTTCGCCGCGCGGCCCACATCGTACAGGCCCCAATGGCCGCCGACCGTGCCTTCATTGGCGCGCTTCCAGGGCTGGTCGAACGCCTCGATCAGATTGTAGTCGATGCCTTGCGCATCCACGGCGGTCACGAAGCCGCGCAGGAAGGCCGCCTGATTGACCAGGCCGGGCACCGCGCCCTCGCGCTGGCGGCCGGCGCTGGGCCAGCCGGTCTCGCCGATCAGCAGCGTGACCCCCGGCATCTGCGTCTCGACGTAGCGGTAGATATCCATGATGTGGGCGACGGCGGTGTCGATGCCGACCGGCTCGTCCTCCCAATAGGGCAGGATATGGATGGTGGCGAAATCGACCTCGTCGAGCAGCGGCTTGTGGCGCAGCCAGAACTCCCAGACATCGGCATAGGTTACCGGCACCTGCGAGCGCTGCCGCACCCAGCGGATGGTCTCGGCCAGCTTCTCGCGCGGCAGCTCGCCGCGCAGCATCACCTCATTGCCGACGACAATGGCACGCACCGTGTTGGGGTGCGCGTTGGCAAGATCCACCGCCTTTTCCATCTGCAGCCTGTTCTTGTCGGCCTGGCTGCCGATCCACACGCCGAGCAGCACCTCCAGCCCGTGGCGCGCGGCGATCTCCGGCACCTTGTCGAGGCCCTGATCGACGGCGTAGGTGCGCACGCAGCGGGTGTTGCTGGCCAGTGCGGCGAAATCCTCGTCGATCTGCCATTCCGGGATGATGATGCCTTCCTGGAAGGGCGACTGGCCCTCGCGGAACGGCGCATAGGAGACGCAGGCGAACTTGCCGCCACTCACATCCGGCAGGGCCACCGGAACGCCCTGGGCGATCCAGTGGCCGATGCCGAGGAGGGTGGCCAGCACCAGCAGCGCCAGCCCGGCGGATTTGCGCCCCGGCATCTTCCCCAAGCTCATTTCGCCTGCTGGTTCGCCGGTGTCTTGCCCGTGCTGGTCCAGGGCAGCATCTCGATCAGCGCGCGGTAGGGGGCGACATTGATGAAGGACATGCCCAGCGCCGCCCAATAGGGCAGGGACAGCACGCCCAGCATCGCCAGCCACAGCCGTTCCTCAAGCTGGTTGAAGTGGTTGGTCAGCAGCATGGCCGCCATCGCGCCCAGCAGCAGGACCAGCATCAGCGCTTCCTCGCGGACCTGGCCGACCACCTGCACCCAGGCCGGGCGGTTCTCCAGCTTCGGCGTGCGCAGGAACGGCCGGCCGGAGGTGAAGATGCCGGTCAGCATCGCCTTGGCGACCATGTGGCCGAGCGCCAGACCGCCCAGCGCGGCGCCCAGATTCTCCGCGAAGGAGCAGGGCACGCGCAGCTTGTAAAGCCACAGCGAGCGCAGCACCTTGAAGATGAACACCGACAGCGCCGGCACGACGAAGGCGGCGGACGGGAATTCCAGGATCTTCGGGAAGGCGATCATCATGCCGGTCCAGAAGATCGCGGCGACGGTGAAGACCATGCCCAGCGCGTCGGCGAACCAGGGCGCCCAGCCGCTGATGAAGTGGTAGCGCTGCGCGTTGGTCAGCTTGGTCACGCCCGGCTTCAGCAGGCTGCGCCAGTGCCGCTTCAGGATCTGCACCGAGCCATAGGCCCAGCGGAAGCGCTGCGTCTTGTAGGCGTCCAGCGAATCCGGCATGACGCCCTTGCCGTAGGAGCGCGCATCATAGACCGACTGCCAGCCTTCCTGGAACAGCCGCAGGCCCAGTTCCGCATCCTCGGTGATGCACCATTCGGCCCAGCCGCCGACAGCCTCCAGCGCCGATTTGCGTACCATGGTCATGGTGCCGTGCTGGATGATCGCGTTGTCGTCGTTACGCTGCACCATGCCGATCTTGAAGAAGCCGGCATATTCCCAGTAGCAGGCCTTCTTGAAGCCGCTTTCTTCCTGGTCGTAATAATCCTGCGGCGCCTGCACCAGGCCGACGGCAGGATCCTGGAAATGCGGCACCATGTTGTTCAGCCAGTCGGGCGTCACGATGTAGTCGCTGTCGATGACGGCCACCACCTCGGCATCGGCGGCGGTTTCCTTCATGGCGAAATTCAGGGCGCCCGCCTTGAAGCCCGGCCAGGGGCAAAGATGGAAGAAGCGGAACCGGTCGCCCAGCGCGTCGCAATGGATCTCGACCGGGCGCCAGACCGCCTCGTCCTTGGTGTTGTTGTCGATCACCAGCACTTCGAAATTCGGATAATCGAGCTTGGCCAGCGCGTTCAGCGTCTGCTTCAGCATCTCCGGCGGCTCGTTGTAGCACGGCACATGGATCGACACCTTGGGCAGGCGCGTCATGTCGGTGCTGGCGATGCGCGGTAGCGGCACCCGGCGGTTCTTGCGCCAGATCACGTCGATCAGCTCGACCATGTCGCCGGCGACGGCGGTGAACAGCAGCACCTGCAGCATGATGAGCACGGCCCAGGCGGCGATCTCGCCGGCGCCCAGATAGCGCATGGCCGGGATCAGCATGGCCAGCGTCAGCGCCGTGCCGGCAGCCTGGAAGGTGGCAGCGAAGACGATACGGCCGGGCAGCCTCAGCTCGGAGCGCGCCCGCAGATAGACGATGGTTGGAATCAGGCCAAGCACGACCGCGATGGCGGCCCAGAGCGGCCAGTCGGCCAGTTCGGACACGGAATCCTTCCAGGTGAATTTCGCCTGGCGGTCGGCGTCGTACAGGCCCCAATAGGCGCCGACGATGCCTTCCTCGCCGATCTTCCAGGGCTGGTCGAACGCCTCGATGATGTAGTAGTCGAACTGGTGGATGCGCGCGACATTCACCCATTCGCGGATGAAACGCGCCTGGTTGACGAGCGAGGCCTCGGCCGCGCCCACCTTCTTGCCGGCGCTCGGCCAGCCCACCTCGGTGATGACGATCGGCTTGTTGGGATACAGCTCGCGCAGCTTGGCATAGCGCTGCAGCGTGTCCTCAATGGCCATCTCGACCGGCACGCCTTCCCAGTAGGGCAGCAGCTGCACGGCGATGAAATCGACCGCCTCGACCAGCTCGGGATGCTTGTGCCAGATATGCCAGGGCTCCGCCGTGGAGACGCGCACCGAGGCGTTCATCTGCACCTGGCGGATGAAATCGATCATCTTCGGCACGGTCACTTCGGCGCGCAGCAGCGCCTCGTTGCCGACGATGACGCGGGATACGTTGCGGTTCTGCCGGACGATGCCGATCAGGTCGGCGATCTCGCGCTTGTTGCGCGCCTCGTCGCTGCCGATCCAGGCGCCGGGCATGACGCGCAGGCCGAATTCGCGGGCCATCGCCGGGATGCGGTCATGGCCATCGCTGGTCGTGTAGGTGCGGATGCCCGAGGTCTCTTTCGAGACCAGCTCCAGGTCGCGGCGGATTTCCTCCGCCGACGGGCCCTTGGTCAGCGGTCCCTGGTCGCGCCGGTAGGGGCTGAAGGACATGCCGGCGATGACGCCGTCGGTATTCACGGCCGAGCGCGGCCAGTAAATGGCGCCCCAGACCGCGACGTTCGCCAGAATAACAAGCCCGACGATCAGCAGATTCGACCAACGCAACATGATAAATGCCGTTTCAATGTCAGAAAGCTTCCCGATTCGACATAACAGCATGACGAAGAATACGGCCACCGAAGGGCGGACGATCCGGCCATTGGCCCAGCAATGGCCATATTTCTGGCTGTATGCCTTGGAAACGGGAGCGCTTTCACCCACCGGGAGGCTTGTTTGAGCCGATCCGCTAGCCTCGACTTGCAGGAGGGCTGGGGGTCTCTGACGACCCGACGCCATCAAATATAGCGATGCCTAATCGTTCGTTCAAGTCTTTATCGATTCTCGGCGCCTGTAAGGTTATTTCAGTAAATATCAATTATTTACATATAACTGATAGTATAAATAATTGCGATGTCATGTTATTTCTGAGTATAGGAATTCGGGAGATGCGGCCGGCGGCCGGACACGGGGGGCAGCCGAAAAATCAATCGATCTCGCACCTGCGGAAAAACGCCTCGGGCGATGCCTGATTGCTGGCGATAAGCGATTCTTTTTAGAGACTTATTCGGGCCGCGGGCCGGCGGCGGCGCGATTGTTTTATTCCGGCAGCCAATTATCTGTGCGCACGCCCACAAGCAGCCGGTCCGGCCGGTTGCCGTCGGTCGAGAAGGGCAGCAGCAGGCGGGTGTAATGGCGGCGCGAGCCATCGACGGTGGCGATCACCCGGTGATAGGCCGGCACGCCGGTCATCCGCACGGTGTTGTAGTCTGTCGCCACCGACTCCCGATAGATCGGAATAGGGAAATCGTGCAGCGCGCGGCCAGAGAAATTGCGGTTATTGAACAGCGTCACGCGGCTGCCATAGACACTGACGTGGAAATTCATCGGATTCTCCGATGAGGCATCAATCAGATGCACAAAGCCAAGCATTCCAATGTCGGCAATGAATTTCGGATCGATGTCTGAAAGAAGCGGCAGTCCATGGCGCCGCCCGCTCGCCTGCTGGGCCTGACGCCAAATCTGCAGCAGGTTTTCCATGCCCAGGCTGTCGGATGTCGAAACCTCATCCACCGGCATCGGCATGCGGTAGATGAAATTTCCCCTGTCATCTTCCGCTGTGGCTGGTCTTGCGCTGCGGTTGCCGCCGTACAGAGCTTTCAACCCCATTGTGGAACTTGCCATGGGACGTTGTGCAAGGCGGCTGCGGCGATAGGCGGAAAGATCGACGACCTTATGGCTTTTGATATGGCCTCCGCCACGGCGGAAATGTTCTTGGTCAAGGACGACCAGACGCTCACGGAAGAACGCGGCGTCCTCAGCCGAGAGCAGGGCTGAACTCGCCCGCAAAGCGCCAATTGCACTGCTGGCGCTAGCCAGTTTGTTCTGTGCCAAGAACAAATTAGCCATATTCAACAGGTCGTGACAGCGCCGTAGGTTGCCATCGATGAACGGCTGCGATGTCGTCATGAGGTCTCCCCACCCCAAACAGCCAATAAATCAATTATTACACTAAAGTAGAATTACTGAACAATTTTCAATAGGCAACTGTAAAATGCATACCATATGACGCGCCTGAATGTGGTTCAGCGCGTCAGGCTGTGATCGGCAAATCCGCCGGAAACGCGGACAGGCGGCCATCCTTTCTAGATGACCGCTCTTTCCATCCCCCTCGAATCCTTAGGCCGCGCTTGCAGCGGTTGCGGCGGGCTCGAGCGTAGCCGGCTGTACCCATTCAGAGAACTGCTTCAGAATTTCAGGGCGCGTAATCCAGCCCATGTAAACCGTTTCATTTTGATTGGTTACAGGGAAATAGCCGTCAATACAGATGTCCATGTGCGGGTAGCCGTAGGCTTTGAGCGGTAAACCGCGATCCGCGATGTGCTTCAGAACAGCACCGCAATGCCAATCGACATCGAAATGCCGCATGGACAGTGCCCGTGTCAGGCGGGGCAGGGTGCCAGCCAGCCCGTACCCGCGCCAGTCGGGATGGACCCACAAGCCGCCATGATGGCCAACGCGGCCGTTAATGTGCGGCACGTCCTCAGGCAGTACGATGTTGAGTGGCTGGCGAACCAGGACCGGCTTGAGATCGTACCAAAGACGGAAAGACCTTTTGAGGCCAATATAGTCATCCGTGATGAACAGACGGTTGGCGATGCAGGCGACCGTCTGTCCCTCATGCCGCAACCGCAGCCAGAAGCTGTTGCCCGGATGCAGGTGACTCTCCGACGGATCGAAGGTCGGGTTCAGCAAGGACATCTTCGGTGCCGATCGCATCACATCGGCCCAGCCTGCCATGTCGGTTTCGACCGTCAGCTCCAGCCCCATCCGGTCAAGTTCGTCGAGATAGAGGCTGATGACGGCTTGAATATTGTCATAGTCCTGCGAAGTCAAAGCGCGCATATGGTCCTCCTGTGCCGTAAGCCTGCGGAATGCAGGCCAGCGACCATTAGAAGGACTCTTTGCGCTTCGCTTCTAGGGTGGATGTGCCCCCAGGCGAACTTTTCAATTCTCGATTGAATAAGCGCGGTTGAATGCAGACCTGAACGGATCGCGCCTAGGCCTTGCGATCATTATGAAACTACTTCATCGGGGATTTCTGGCTCTGTTTCCGCGTTGCGGATCGCCGGCAGGTGCAGCAGCAGGGCGGCGGCAACAAACACCGAGGAGAAGGTGCCGATCAGGATGCCCCAGACCAGTGCCACGGTGAAATTCAGCAGCGTGCTGGTGGCGAAGAACAGCAGCGGCAGGATCGCCACCAGCGTCGTGCCGGAGGTCAGGATGGTGCGCGACAGCGTCTGGTTGATGCTGAGATTGATAAGCTCCGCCATCGGCAGCTTCTTGTGCTTGCGCAAGGCCTCGCGGATGCGGTCGAACACCACCACCGTGTCGTTGATCGAATAGCCGGCCAGGGTCAGAAGGGCGGCGATGGCCGTCAGGTTGAATTCCAGCCCGGTGACCGACAGCAGCCCCAGCGTGACGATCACGTCATGCGCGGTGGCGATCATCGCGGCCACGCCGAACTGCCATTCGAAGCGGAACCAGACATAGAGCGCGATGCCCAGGATGGCGAGAGCGGTGGCCAGCGCGCCATCGCGGAACAGCTCGGCACTCACACGCGGGCCGACCAGTTCGGTGCGGCGGAACTCGTAGCCCTCGCCCAACGCGGCGCGGATGCGTGGGGCGGCTTGTGCGGTCTCGTCGGTGCCCAGCTGGCCGCTGTCGAGGCGGATCAGCGCCTCGGTCGGCTTGCCGAACTGCTGCACCTCGGCGGCGCCGAGGCCGGCCTCGGCCAGGCGGCCGCGCAGGGCGGCGGGGTCGATGGGCTGGGCGGACTGGATCTCGACCAGCATGCCACCCTTGAAGTCGATGCCGAGATTCAGGCCGTTGATCGCCAGCGACCCGAGGGTCGCCACGACCAGCAGCAGGGAAAACGCATAGGCGGCGAAACGATAGCGTACGAAATCGATGGCCGTATTGTCCGGCAACAGCCGGATGGGCAGGAAACGCATGAATGGAGCCTCCGGGCAGGCGGCCGCTTGTTTCGGGCGCGTGCCGTGATTGTTCGGGAACGTCCGGCCCCTGTCGGAGACAGGGCCGGCGGCGGATCACGAAAGGAGGCGCGGAGGACCGGTCGGCCGGTGCCGGTCTGGTGTCTGGCTGGCCGGACGATAGAAATTGGCGGCGGAAAGCCGCGCTGGCGCCGGCCTCTGCGAGACGGAAATCACTGCGCCCGACAGGAAGCGCGCGTCATCGTCGCCGGCGGCGGGGGCGTTCTCGGCCAGCCGATGCTGTACCTGCCGGAAATCCTCGGCCAGAACATGGCCGGTCGGGCCGAAGGTGCCGCCGCCCAGCTCCAGAATGGCTGTCTGCGGGGCAAGGGCAATTGTCTGTTGCTGGGCCGGCGGGTGCGCGATCCCCAGCAACAGCCCGGCCAGCACCGCAAGCGCCAGGACGGCGCGCAGCAGGGAAACGGGCAGTGTTGGAGAGGAAGCGGTCAACCGGATCGTCCAGTCACACCGGGCTCATAACGCCACATTGGCGCAGCGCCACCGGTCACCGCCGATAGATGCGCCTTCGCGGGATGAGCGTCAAGAGGAGGCCCTTCCCAGCGCCGCGAGCAAGGCCCGCACTTCCGCCGCCGGATCCTCCGCGCGCATCACCCCGCCCATGCTGGCGACGGCGTCGGCGCCGGCCTTGATGCAGGGGCCGGCATTGTCGGCATCGATGCCGGCCAGCGCCACGATGGGAATTTGCAGCCGCGCGGCCGCCTTGCGCAGCCCCTCGATGCCCAGCGCCGGCCCATAGCCGGGCTTGCTGGCGCTGGCGAAGATCGGGCTCAGGGTCACATAGTCGGCCCCGGTATCCAGCGCCTTTTCTATCTCGTCCAGACTGTGCGCGGATTTGCCGATCAGGGCAGCCGGTCCCAGCGCGGCGCGGGCCGCCAGGGCGGAGCCGTCCGCCGGCAGGTGCAGCCCGGCCCTCAGCGCCTTCGCTGCCGCGACATCGCTGTTGATTGACAGGGTGGCGCCGCTGGCCGAGGTCAACGCCGATATCTGGCGCGCGAGATCCAGCAGCGCGTCCGGCGGCAGGTCCTTCTCGCGCAGCATGACCCAGCGGCAGCCCCCCTCCAGCGCTGCCGCCACGGTCTCGATCAGCGGGCGGGGGTTCTGCGTCCGGTCGGTGATCAGCAGCAGCGGCGCGGGAAGCGGCCTCAAGAGCCGATCATGCCGAGCTGCGGGCTCGACGCCTCGGCATAGCCCTTGCGCGGGATACGCCCGGCGCGGCGCGCGGCGCGGCCGGCGGCCACGGCGTCGCGCATGGCGGCCGCCATCAGCACCGGGTTGCGCGCCTTGGAGATGGCGGTGTTCAGCAGCACCGCGTCGGCGCCGATCTCCATCGCGCGGGCGGCGTCGGAGGCGGTGCCGATACCGGCATCGACGATTACCGGCACGGTGGAGCGGTTACACACCATCTCCAGATTATACGGGTTCACCAGCCCCATGCCGGAGCCGATGGGCGAGGCCAGCGGCATGACGGCGGCGCAGCCAACATCGGCCAGCTTCTGGCAGACCACCGGATCGTCGGTGCAGTAGGGCAGCACGATGAAGCCGTCCTTCACCAGCTCCTCCGCCGCCTCGACCAGCTGCGCGACGTCGGGGTACAGTGTCTCGCGGTCGCCGATCAGTTCCAGCTTCACCCAGTCGGTGCCGACCGCTTCGCGCCCCAGCTGCGCGGTCAGCACGGCGTCGCGTACGGTGCCGCAACCCGCCGTGTTGGGCAGCAGGTGGCAGCGGTCCTTCAGCACGTCCCACAGATTTTCGGCATGGGATTCGGTGCTGACCCGGCGGATCGACACGGTGACGATCTCCGCCGCGCTGGCCGTCAGCGCATCCAGCATGACCTGGCGGTTGGGGTAGCCCGCCGTGCCGATCAGCAGGCGAGAACCGAAGCTCTTGCCAGCCAGCGTGAAGGGGTCTTTCGCGGCGTTCTGTATAGCGTTCATGCTCTCACCCGCCCTGGAAGGGCTGTACGATCTCTATATCATCATTGGCGCTGACCGGAGTCGCCGCCCAGTCGCTGCGTTTCACGACCTTCTGGTTCGCCGCCACGGCGATGCCGGGCCGGCTGGCATCGATGCCCCGCTCGGCCAGCAGGGCGGCGATGGTCGTTGCCATCGTGCCGTAAGCTTTACCGTTCAGGCGGATCGGAACAACGGTCTTGCTGTCGCTCATCGCACTCATACTCATTCTGCGGCAATCTCGGACGTTGCCGCTGACTTAGCGGCGAAGCGCGCCAGCGTAAAGGGGGCGGCTTCGGAAAGTGTCCTGCCGGTCAGGATCTGCCGGGCGATGGCGTCGGCGGTGATCGGCGCCAGCAGGATGCCGTTGCGGTGGTGGCCGGTCGCCACCAGCAGCCCGTCGAGCCCGCTCTCGCCCAGGATCGGCGCGTCGTCGCGGCTGGTCGGGCGGAACCCCACCCACATCTCCTCGATCGGCAGTTCCTCAATGGCGGGGACCGCCCGCCAGGCGGCGTCCAGCAGCGCCAGCACGCCACCCGCCGTCATGTGCGGGTCATAGCCCTTTTCCTCGACGGTGGCGCCGACGATCAGGCGGCCATCGGCGCGCGGCACCAGATAGATTTTCGGTGCCCACAATACGGATGTGGCCAGCGGCGCTTTCGGGTCCATGCGCAGGCTCAGCATCTGGCCTTTCACCGGGCGCACCGGCGGCAGCGCGATGTCGGGCAGGCCGGGGATGTCGCGCGACCAGGAGCCGGCGGCCAGCACCACGATATCGGCCCTGTGGAGATTGTCGCCGATCCTAACGCCGACAGCGCGGCCGGCCTCGGTCTCGATGCCGGTGACCGGGCTGTTCTCGTGCAGCACCCCGCCTGCCTTCGCGAAGGCCGCCTGCAGTGCCGCGGCCAGCTTGCGGTTCTCGACCTGATGGTCATCGGGCGCCCAGACGGCACCGGTGATGCCGGGCCGCAGATAGGGCTCGCGCTTCCGGGCCTCGGCGCCGCTCAGCCAGTCGACGGCGAGGCCAAGGTCGCGCTGGAATTCGTAGGTGAAGCGCAGCTGCTCCGCCTCGTCGCGATTGGTGGCGGCGACCAGCGTGCCGGTCTCGCGATATTCGACATCGATGCCCGACGCCGCGTTCAGCTCGGCGGCGAAGCCGGGCCACAGCTTCTGGCTGGCCAGCGTCAGCGGCAGCAGGGATTCCTCGCCGGGCTCGGTTTCGGCATTGGCGGCCAGCATGCCGGCGGCGGCCCAGCTGGCGCCGCGCCCGGCCTGGCCGCGCTCGAACACGGAAACGCGGCAACCGGCCTGAGCCAGCCGCCAGCCGATGCCAAGGCCGCAGACGCCGGCACCGATGATGGCGACGGATGGTTTGCCGGGTAGTTTAGGTGACATGGTAACGCTCCCTTCGCTGGCATGATCCAGATCAGGTTCAATGGGTATGTTCTCAGCCGGATCGGCTCATCCCGCCCCGGCACCCCAGCTACACTATGCCATGTAATGGTTCTGCCATGAAATGCAACGGCGGGGCCGGAGCCCCGCCGTTTTCACATGCTCCGTATAGAGGTCGCACTGATCAGGGCAATGGCAGGCGGATGGTGGCGATGGTGCCCTGGCCGGGGGCGCTGGTCAGGGTGAATTCGCCGCCATGTAGTTCGACCAGCCGGCGGGCGAGCGGCAGGCCGATGCCGATGCCGTCATGCTGCCGCACCATCGCGTTGTCGAACTGCACGAAGGGGGTCATCGCTTCGGCCAGCCGGTCCTCCGGGATGCCGGGGCCGGTATCGGCGATGCGGATCGCCAGCCAGTGCGATTCCTCGATGTCGGCGGAAAGTGTGATCTGCCCGCCGGCCGGGGTGTGGCGCAGCGCGTTGGATAGCAGTTGGTCCAGAATCTGCTGCAGGCGGGCGCAGTCACACAGCAGCCGGGGCAGGTTCTCCGCGACCCTGGAGGTCAGTGTCACCCCGCGTTGCGCGGCTGCCGCGCCATGGCTTTGCAGGCAATCCGCCAGCGTCTCCCGGACATCGACATCGGTTTTGACGAGCGTCAGCATGCCGGCCTCGGCCTGCGAGACATCGAGAATCTTGGTGATGATCTGCAGCGCGCGGGTGCCGCTGTCGTGGATGTCGTTGATGTAATCCTTGTGCTTCGGGTTGCCGATCGGCCCCAGCACCTCGCTGCGCAGCATGTCGGAAAAGCCGATCACGGCGTTCATCGGCGTGCGCAGATGGTGGCTGAGCTGCGCCAGGGTCTGCCATTTATTGTGTTGCGCCAGCGCCAGTTCCTGGCGGGTGGCTTCCAGCCTCCGGTGTTCCCGGTCCAGTTCGTTTTCCAGCCGCAGCGTCTGGAGCAGCCGGCGGCTGTAGAACACCGAGATCACCGCCAGCATGATGGCGTAAAAAAGCACCTGCCCGCCCATCGCCAGATAGACCGGTTGCTTCAGCAGCAGCAGGCAGGCGGCAAGCGGCAGGGTGGCGCCCAGCAGATAGCCCAGATAGGCCGGCTGATACCAGCACAGGGCGGTGATGGCGCCGGCGGTCATGCCGGCGATCATGAAGCCGGCGAAGGCGAAATCCTCGACGCCGCCAACCGGCAGCAGCAGCACCGGCAGGCAGCCCCAGCTGAGGCCGCTCAGCACCGCGCCCGCGGTGAAGACATGCAGTTTCCGGCGGGCCGGCCAGGCTGATTTGCGCAGCCAGTGCGACAGCAAAAGCCGTGAGATGGCAAGGGCCGTCATGCCGGCGATCCAGGCCAGTTCGGTCGCCGCCGGCAGCGTATCCCACAACACGAAGAGGGAGAGCAGGGCGACGACGAGGTTGGTGAGGATCGTCGCCCGATTCCGCAACAGCCCGTCCGCCTGCTGCGGGGCGATATCCGGCACCGTTTCGTGGCTAAACAACTGATGCGTTCCTCGGGGCTGTCGCGTCGCGTTTGTCGGCGGGTAAGGCCTATGGAAATTAAAAGGTAATCATTGAGGGTTTGTTAAAACGCCCGCACGGCAGCAGCGGGGCCGAAGCCCCGCTGTTTATTAATCCCATCGAAATCGGCCTGCCTCAAGCAGTGCGGATGCGGTTCAGGAAATTGCCCATCTCATTGCGCAGCTGGGCCGCCGTACGGGACAATTCCTGGGCGCTGTCGAGCACCTGGCTGGCCGCCGTCCCACCCTCGGATGCCGCCTGGCTGACCTGGACGATGGCGCCGGAAACCTCCTGCGTGCCGGCCGAGGCCTGTTGTACATTGCGGGAAATTTCCTGCGTCGCCGCGTCCTGCTGCTCCACCGCCGAGGCGATGGTGGCGGCGATTTCGCGGCTTTCGCCGATCACCTGTGCGATTTCCTTGATGGCACCGACGGTGCGCTGGGTACCGCCCTGCACCTCGCCGATCTGGTGGGTGATCTCCTCGGTTGCCCGCGCAGTCTGGCTGGCCAGGTTCTTCACTTCCGAGGCCACAACCGCGAAGCCCTTGCCGGCCTCGCCTGCACGTGCCGCCTCGATGGTGGCATTCAGCGCCAGCAGGTTGGTCTGCTCGGCGATGGCCTGGATCAGGCTGACCACCTCGCCGATCTTCTGGGTGGCGGCCACCAGCCCCTCGGCGGTTGCCTGGGTCTGGGTGGCGGTGCCGACGGCGCGGTCGGCGACCTGGGAGGATTGCGTGACCTGGCTGCCGATTTCGCGGACCGAGGCCGCCAGCTCCTCGCAGGCCGTGGCCACGGTCTCGACATTGGCGCTGGCCTCGTTCGCGGCGGCTGCCACGGTGCTGGCCTGGGCGTTGGTTTCCTCCAGGCTGGCATTCAGGGTCTGTGCTGCCGCCTCAAGCTCCGTCGCCGCCGCCGAGACGATGCCGACGATGCTGCCGACGCTCTGCTCGAAACTGTCGGCCAGCGCGATCATCGCCTGCTTCTTCTCCGCTTCGGCACGTGCCTCGCGCTCGACCTGTTCCGCCTCCAGCCGCTTGATCTCGATGGTGCGCTGCTTGAAGGTCTGGAAGGCGAGGCCGACCTGGCCCACCTCGTCACGGCTGCGCACCTGGACATCGACGGTGGTATCGCCTTCGGCGAGTTTCAGCAGCGCATGGACGACCTGGGCCAGCGGCCGGGTGATCTGGCCGCGCACCAGCCAGGCCGAGATGCCGAAGCCCAGCATCGCGCCGACCAGCGACAGCACGATCATCATCTGCAGCGCGAACTGCTCATGCGCATAGGCGGTTTCCATCGACTGGGCGGTGAAGCTGTCCAGCTTGTTGATCAGGGCGACGAACTGCTTGTGCAGGATCTCCTCACTGGCCAGCACACCGGCCAGCATGCCCTCGGCCTGCTCGGTACGGCCCTCGCGGATCGCCGTGGTGATCGCGCGAACCTGGTCCGACAGGATGATGAAATTCTTGTCGATGGCTTCCAGATCGTGCAGGGCGGTGCTGTATTCCTCGACTTCCGCCGCATTCTTGGCATTGGCGATGGCCTGTTTCGCCAGATCTTCGGCCGATCGGATTTCCTGATAGACCCGCGGAGTCAGATCTTCCAGCGCGGTGATCGCCGCCCGCAGGCTGTTCTCATTGGCATCGGACCGCAGGCCTCCGAGGCGGGTCACCCGCTCCACTAACACCGCCTGCTCCAGCTGATGTTCGGAAACCTTGTGAACCATCGCGGTCAGCGGCATGTCATTGCGCACCACCGACTGCATTTCCTCGCCGATCAGTGAAAGCTGCCAGACGGCGGTGCCGCCGACAGCGAAAGTGAAAGCAACGCAGAGGCCGACGATGGCCATCAGCTTCTGCATGACGGAGAGGCTGCGGCCGCTCCGCTCAGTGCGGGCCGGGCTGCCCGCCAGGACGATGTCGCTCATAGGAGGATTCCCTTTCGGAATTCAGATCACATTGAAACGAATTTTCGGTGTTATTTCGAAAATTTCATGACGAATGATCTGCGATATTTCTTAAGTTAAGATTAACGTAATCCAAGAATTATTCTAAAAAATCAAATACGCGTTCATTCTTCTTGTTGTTGGGTTAATCAATTTTAACCACTCGAAGTATTGGTTAAAGCTTAATTAAGGACTCGCCTTCGGTGGGACTTAGACGAATGGGGTCTGGAGGCTTCTGAGGTGAGTCGGTTGCCCTGCAGGTGGGTAATGACGTTAGATACGCGCGCCCGCTGCCCGTGGATCACCCGGAGCGAAAAGGAGAAGGCGGCATGAGCGTGCTGGTCACCGGCGTTGCCGGCTTCATCGGCTTCCATCTGGCGGCGGCGCTGCTGCGCGCCGGGCAGCGCGTGGTCGGCATCGACAATCTGAACGATTATTACGACCCGGCGCTGAAGCGCGCCCGGTTGGATGCATTACCGGAAGGCGATTTCCGCTTCATCGAGGCCGATCTGGCGGAGGCGGAGACCGTGCGCGCGGCGCTGGCCGGCGAGGGAAGGTTCGACGCCATCGTGAATCTGGCGGCGCAGGCCGGCGTGCGCTATTCGCTGGAACACCCGCAAGCCTATGTGCGCAGCAACATCCAGGGCTTCCTGACCGTGCTGGAACTGGCCCGGCATCATGAAGGGCCAGATGGCGGACCGGCGCATCTGGTCTATGCCAGCTCTTCCTCGGTCTATGGCGCGAACCGCAAGCTGCCCTTCGCGGTGGGCGACCCGACCGACCGGCCGGTCTCCTTCTATGGTGCGACCAAGAAGGCGAACGAGGCGATGGCCTATTCCTATGCCAGCCTCTATGGCATCCCGGCGACGGGCCTGCGCTTCTTCACCGTCTATGGGCCGTGGGGCCGGCCCGACATGGCGCCATACCTGTTCGCCGATGCGATCTTCGCCGGCCGGCCGATCAAGCTGTTCAACCGCGGCGAGATGGCGCGCGACTTCAGCTATATCGACGATGTGATCGCCGGCGTCATGGCCGCCATCGACCGCCCGCCGGCAGCGGACGAGGCGGGGGTGCGTCACAAACTCTATAATCTCGGCAACAGCCGACAGGAGCCGCTGCGTCGCTTCCTGTCGGTGATGGAGCAGGCCGCCGGGCGCACGGCGATGATCGAGGAACTGCCGATGCAGGCCGGCGACGTGACCGCGACCCATGCCGATATCGAGGCGAGCCGCCGTGACCTCGGCTATGACCCGGCCACGCCCATCGATGAGGGCGTGCCGCGCTTCATCGACTGGTTCCGCCGGTACAGGGGGCTATGAAAAAGGCCGGCGGGTCGCCCCGCCGGCCTGTTCTTCTTGGTATGCCGCCCGCGCTCAGTGCAGGGTCTTCAGCACATCGCCCAGCGTGCCGAACATCTCGTCGATGTGGCTCTTCTCCAGGATCAGCGGCGGGGAGAGCGCGATGATGTCGCCGGTGGTGCGGATCAGCAGCCCCTTCTCATAGGCCTTGCCGAACGCCTCCATGGCGCGCGCCGTCGGCTTGCCGGGGATGCCTTCCAGCTCGATGCCGGCGATGATGCCGAGATTGCGCAGGTCGGTGACCGGGCCGACGCCCTTCAGCGAATGCACGGCGTCCTCCCAGTAGGGCGCCAGCTCGGCGGCGCGCTCGAACAGCCCTTCTTCCTTATAGACGTCGAGCGTGGCGAGGCCGGCGGCGGCGGCCAGCGGATGGCCGGAATAGGTGTAGCCGTGGAACAGCTCGATGGTGCCTTCGGGCGCATTGTCCATGAAGGTGTCGTAGATGCCCTGCTTGGCGAATACAGCACCCATCGGCACGCAGCCGTTGGTCAGCCCCTTGGCGGTGGTGATGAGGTCCGGCTTCACGCCGAAATGCTCGGTGGCGAAGCTGGAGCCGAGACGGCCGAAGCCGGTGATGACCTCGTCGAAGATCAGCAGGATGCCGTGCTTGTCGCAGATGCTGCGCAGCTTCTGCAGATAGCCCTTCGGCGGGATCAGCACGCCGGTCGAGCCGGCCACCGGCTCGACGATGACGGCGGCGATGTTGGAGGCGTCATGCAGCGTGACCAGCCGCTCCAGCTCGTCGGCCAGATGCCCGCCCCATTCCGGCTGGCCACGGGTGAAGGCCTGGTTTTCCGGGCTGTGGGTGTGCGGCAGATGATCGACGCCGGGCAGCAGGCTGCCGAAGAATTTGCGGTTGGAGACGATGCCGCCGACCGAGATGCCGCCGAAGCCGACGCCGTGATAGCCGCGCTCGCGGCCGATCAGCCGGGTCCGTGTGCCTTCGCCGCGCACCCGGTGATAGGCGATGGCGATCTTCAGCGCGGTATCGACCGATTCCGACCCGCCGCCGGTGAAGAACACCCGGTCATAGCCGGGCAGCATGGTGGTCAGCCGGCTCGCCAGCTCGAAGGACAGCGG
Source organism: Oceanibaculum nanhaiense (assembly GCF_002148795.1). Classification (NCBI taxonomy): domain Bacteria; kingdom Pseudomonadati; phylum Pseudomonadota; class Alphaproteobacteria; order Rhodospirillales; family Oceanibaculaceae; genus Oceanibaculum; species Oceanibaculum nanhaiense. The sequence continues at coordinate 369,534 of NZ_MPOB01000002.1, forward strand.
GTGGCCCATCTGGAAGGACGGCGCGTAATCCAGCTTTTCCGCCTGCTTCTGGATCGCCTTCACGATCTTCTCGCGGCGGTGGCCGGCATTCACGCACCACAGGCCGGCGGTGCCGTCGAGGATGCGGCGGCCATCGGCGGTGGTATAGTGCATGCCCTCGGCCTCGACCAGCATGCGCGGGTTCTTCTTGAAGGCCCGGTTCGCGGTGAACGGCATCCAGTAGGATTCGAGGTCGTTCGGACGGGTAATGTCCTGATAGTTGGTGTCCATTGCGAGGCAACTCCCTGTCATGCGTAGCCTGTCATGCGCCTTATCTAATCACTACCGCGTCCCTGACCCGCCGGTAAAGGGGTGGGCGGTAAAGTGCCGCCGATGATCGGGCATGGCAGGCTTGCATCCGCGCAGCGCCCGACCGAGATATGATCGGCACCGTGATCAGGGGAAATACCATGACCGACCGTTCGTACTTCCTGCCGCCGCGCCGCCTGCTGCGGATTTCCGGCGAGGATCGCCAGACCTTTCTGCAGGGGCTGGTATCCAACGATGTGGCGAAGGCGACGCCGGACCGCGCGATCTGGTCGGCGCTGCTGACGGCGCAGGGCAAGTTCCTGCACGATTTCTTCATTACCGAGCATGATGGCGGCTATCTGCTGGATGCGGAGGCCGCGCGCATCGACGATCTGAAGCGCCGGCTGTCGCTCTACCGTATGCGTGCCAGGGCCGCAATCGAGGCGGTCGAGGGCTGGACGGTCGCCATCGCCTGGGGTGAAGACACGCTGAAGGCGCTGGATCTGCCGGATGAAGCCGGCGCGGCGGTACCCTTCGGCGGCGGCGTGGCCTTCGCCGATCCGCGCCTGGCCGGGGCGGGCGCGCGGCTCTACCTGCCCGATGCCGCAGCGCTGGAGGCGGCCGGCTTCACGCCCGGCGATCCGGCGGATTATGACCGGCTGCGGATATCGCTGGGCCTGCCGGATGGCAGCCGCGACATGCAGGTGGAGAAGGCGATCCTGCTGGAGAACGGCTTTGACGAGCTGCACGGCGTTGACTGGAAGAAGGGCTGCTATGTCGGCCAGGAGCTGACGGCGCGCACGAAATATCGCGGCCTCATCAAGAAGCGGCTGCTGCCGGTCGGCATCGCGGGGCCGCTGCCCGAGCCGGGTGCGATCATCGAAGCCGATGGCCGCGAGGCCGGCGAGATGCGCAGTGCGGTTGATGGGCCGGACTTTTCAGTCGGTCTCGCCCTGCTGCGGCTGGAGGCGCTGGAGAGCGGTGCCGCGCTGACCATCGGCGAGACGGTGCTGACGCCCTTGATGCCGGACTGGGTTGCGCTGCCGGAGAAGAAATCCGCCTGACCCGTATGGTTTTCCCGTGTGCATGCTTTTCCTGATGCAACGGGGCGTTACGGCAATCGCGATTGACCCATCCTCCCTGCCATGGTGTCTGCTGCCGGTATCGGCACGGATAGCGGACGGCGAACACAGTGACGGCGGCTTCGGACACATCTTCGGTATCTCTCGGGCGCGGGCCGGTCATCGGTGCTGTGATGATGGTGTGTTCCTGCGCGCTGATCGCCGCGACCAGCCTGATGGCGAAGGCGCTCGGCCCGCTTGGCAGCGTGGCGCTGGGCATCGAGGGGGCGCCGCTGCATCCGCTGCAGGTGAGCGCCGGACGCTTCGGCTTCGCCTTCCTGACGCTGCTGCTGATCATGACGGTCTGGCGGCCGCGCTTTCACGGCATCCAATGGGGTACCCACGCCGCGCGCAGCGCGGTCGGCTGGGCCGGCGTGTCCTGCATGTTCGCCGCCGCCGCGCATATGAACCTGGCCGACGCCATGGCGATCAGCTTCCTCAGCCCGATCTTCACGATGATGCTGGCGATCCCCTTCCTGGGGGAGAAGGTCGGCCGCTGGCGCTGGGCGGCGGCGGCGATCGCGCTGGCCGGCGGCATGCTGATCGTGCGGCCGGGCACCGATGCCTTCCAGATCGTCGCGCTGGTGGCGCTGTCCGCCGCCTTGCTGATGGGGGCGGAGGCGATCCTCATCAAGCGGCTGACCAGCCGCGAAGCGCCCTTCCAGATTCTGGTGGTGAATAACGGCATCGGTGCCGCCATCGCGCTGACGGCGGTGCTCTTCGTCTGGCAGCCGCCGGTCCCTGTGCAGTGGGGGGTGATGGCAACCATCGGCGTCACCATGCTGTGCGCCCAGATGTTCTTCCTGCAGGCGATGCGCCGCGCCGAGGCCAGCTACGTGATCCCGTTCTATTACGCGACGCTGATCTTCGCGACCTTCTATGATTTCGTGGTGTTCGGCGATCTGCCGGCCTGGATCAGCGTGGCCGGCGCCGGCCTCATCGTCGGCGGTGCCCTGCTGCAGGTCTGGCGCGAGAAGCTGGCCCGCGAGCGCAAGGCTGCAACCAAAGCGTAACCCTTCCTGTCTTGCGCCGGTGCCAGCTTGCGGCGAAGCTGCCGGAACCTTCTGCGACCGGATATCCCGCCATGAGTTCGCCGCCCCGCCATTCCGTTCTTGATATCTTCCTCGTCTTTCTGCGGCTGGGCTGCACCTCCTTCGGCGGGCCGGTCGCGCATATCGGCTATTTCCGTGAGGAGTTCGTCAGCCGCCGGCACTGGCTCGATGAGCAGGCCTATGCCGATCTGGTGGCGCTGGGCCAGTTCCTGCCGGGGCCGGCCTCCAGCCAGGTCGGCTTCGCCATCGGCACGCTGCTGGGCGGGCGGCTGGGCGGCATCGCTGCCTGGATCGCCTTTACCCTGCCGTCCGCCCTGCTGATGGCACTGTTCGCCGCCGGCGTGATGGCGCTGGGCGAGACCCGGGCAGACTGGCAGCAGGGCGCGCTGAAGGGGCTGAAGCTGGTGGCGCTGGCGGTGGTGGCGCAGGCGGTCTGGGGCATGGCGCGGTCGCTGTGCCCGGACCGCGAGCGTGCGACGCTGACGGTGGCGGCGGCCCTGATCGTCGTGCTCGGAGCGGGGGAGGGGGCCGGGGCGGTGGCGCAGATTGCCGCCATCCTGCTGGGGGCCATTGTCGGTGCGGCGCTGCTGAAGCCCGCCGGCGGCAACGGCGTCAGCCCTGTCGTGGCACCCTATGGCCGGGGGTTCGGCTGGCTCTGCCTCGTGCTGTTCTTCACCCTTCTCATCGGTCTGCCGCTGGCGGACCCGATCATCGACACGCTGTGGTTCTCGGCCTTCGACAGTTTCTTTCGCATCGGCGCGCTGGTGTTCGGCGGCGGCCATGTCGTGCTGCCGCTGTTGCAGGCGGAGGTGGTCGGTCCGGGCTGGGTCGGGCGGGAAATCTTCATCGCCGGCTATGGCGCGGCGCAGGCGATGCCGGGGCCGCTGTTCACCATCGCCTCCTATCTCGGCATGATGATGGGCGGCAGCGTCGTGGCCGGCCTGTGCGGCGCGGTGCTGGTGACGCTGGCGATCTTCCTGCCGGCCGGCCTCTTGATGTGGGGGGCGCTGCCCTTCTGGTCGTCCCTGAGGGCGCATCCGAAGGCGCAATCGGTGCTGATGGGGGTGAACGCCGCCGTGGTCGGGCTGCTGCTGGCCGCACTCTATGACCCGGTCTTCACCACCGCCGTCGCCGGCGCGCCCGATCTGGCGGCGGCGCTGGTCTGTTTCGCGGCGCTGCAATTCTGGAAGGCGCCGCCCTGGGCGGTGGTGGTGCTGGCCGGCCTCGCGGGGGCCGCGCTCTACAGCCTTTAGCGCACCGTACGCCCGTCCAGAGTCAGCAGCGGCGCATAGAGTTCCGGCCGGCGGTCGCGGAAGAAACCCCAGCCGGCGCGCTCGGCACGGATGCGGTCGATATCGAAGCTGGCGGTGATGACCGTCTCGTCGCTGCGGTTGGCCTCCGCCACCATCTGTCCCTTATGGTCGGCGATGAAGGAGGAGCCGTAGAAACTGATGCCGGCGGCATCGCCTTCCTCGCGCCCGATGCGGTTGCTGGCCACCAGCGGCACCATGTTCGCCGCCGCATGGCCGCGCATCACGGTCTGCCAGTGATCTTTCGAATCCAGAGTTTCATCCTGTGGTTCGCTGCCGATGGCGGTCGGGTAGAACAGGAAATCCGCGCCCATCAGCGCCATGGTCCGGGCGCATTCCGGGAACCACTGGTCCCAGCAGATGCCCACGCCCAGCCGGCCGAAGCGCGTGTCCCAGACCCTGAAGCCGGTATCGCCGGGGTTGAAGTAGTATTTCTCCTGATAGCCCGGCCCGTCGGGGATGTGTGACTTGCGGTAAATGCCCAGGATCGACCCGTCGGTATCCACCATCGCCAGCGAATTGTAATAGGCGTTGTTGGCGCGCTCGAACACGCTGACCGGCAGCACCACGCCCAGCTCCGCCGCCAGCGCCTGAAACCGTGCGACAGCCGGGTTCTCGTCAATGGGTTTGGCGAGCGCGAACAGCTCCAGCTTCTGATCGACGCAGAAATAGGGCGTCTCGAACAATTCCTGGATCAGCACGATGTTGGCGCCGCGCCCGGCCGCCTCGCGCACCAGCTTTTCCGCCTTCGCGATATTGGCCGCACTGTCCCAGGAACAGGCCATCTGGCTGGCGGCAACAATGATCTCGGTCATGCGTCTTTTCCTCATCCTGTCCCGGGGGCTGTCCCGGGGGCTGTCGCGGGGGCGCTTGCCGGTGATATGGCGATGCCGCTACGCTGTACAATGAGAATCGTCGATTTGTCAGTCTGTTATAGGTCGATCACGACAATATTATTGGAATTGAATAAAACCACATGCAATCCTGCTCAAAAGGGAATGGAACGCAAAGGCGGCGTCATGAAAGACCCGAAACCGGGCATCTGGGACACGGACATGAAGCTGGAATCGCCGCTGCTACAGCGGCTCCATGTGCTCTGGCGGGAGAAGTGCCAGGGCCAGCTTCTACCGGCCCGCGCCGATTTCGATCCGCTGGAGATGCGCGATTGTCTCGGCAGCGTGTTCCTGGTCGAGGCGCTGCCGGACGATGATGATTTCCGCTACACGCTGGTGGGCAGCGACATCACCAGGGCGGTGCAGCGCGACAGCACCGGCAAGCTGATCGGCGAGGTGTTCGGCGCCGCCGGTCTGGCGCTGTACCGCAAGGTGCGCGACGAGTGCCGGCCGATCCGCGTGCATGGGCCTGTCGATTGGCTGGGCCGGGACTATATCGCCTATGAGACCGTTGTCCTGCCGCTGGCGGATGACGGCAAGCAGGTAAACCGCTTCATCGGTGGAATGGTCTTCCGGATGGCAGGCGGATGAAGGCGCATGCGCTATGGACGATGATGGCTACATCCCGCATGAAGACGTCGTCCTCGATATTGAGGTGCGCCTCGAATCGCCCCGACTGATCTCGCTGCACGATCTCTGGCGGGGCAAATGCCGCGAGGGCCGCCTGCCGGCGCGCCGGGACTTCGACCCACCGGAGATGAAGGATGTTCTGGGCGCCATCTTCCTGACCGAATATGTGCCGGAACAGGATGATTTCCGCTACACGCTGATCGGTACCGAGATCGTGAAATGGGTCGGGGTGGACAATACCGGCCGCATGGTCGGCGAGTTGTTCGGTGATCATGGCCGGTCCTTCTACCGGCTTGTTCGCACCTCAAGAAAGCCGGCGCGTATCCACGGCACCGTGCATTGGCGCGACAAGCGGCATGTGCGCTTCGAGCTTCTGGCCCTGCCGCTGGCCGATGACGGGGAGAGCGTGGACCGGATCATGGGTGCCACGGTGTACTGGCTGGAATCCTTTACATGAAAGAGGCTCGGGTGCGCTGGTAATTCGGTCTTGTCTTGCAATCCAGTCGCAGTATCGCGGCGCGGTCCCGGGATTTTTCTTGCGATTTTTTGGTAAAGATCGCGTTGTGACCTTAATTTATAATCCGATAGTCCTCAATTTTGCGTAGCATTAAATGTATGCGACGAATGTAGTCTGACTGCATGGGCATATTCGTATATATTGAATAAAAATCGATCCAGTGACGCAGAAAGCGGCTCGAGCGTTTGGCCATGACGATTGAAGATACCAATAAGGGCACCGATACGGTGCCAGGCACGCTCCCGGCGGATGATACTCCAGCGCTTGTTCAAAGCCCCCGCGACGATGCCACAGCGGATTATGGGATGGACATCCAGTCGCCGATGCTGATGCGGCTCTATGAGTTGTGGCGGAACAGGCATCTCGAAGGCACGTTGCCGGGCCGCCGCGATTTCGACCCGGTCGAGATGAAGGATTGTCTGGGCAACATCTTCATCCTCGAATATGTCCCCGATATCGATAATTTCCGCTACACGCTGATCGGCACCAAGATCGTCAACTGGGTCGGTGTGGACAATACCGGCAAGCTGGTGGACGAGATTTTCGACGACCGCATGCGGCAGTTCTACAAGGGGCTGCAGGCACGCCAGGTGCCGGTCCGCACCTCAGGAAAAGTGGTCTGGCGGGACAAGGAGCATGTCGCCTACGAGTTGGTCACCCTGCCGCTGTCCGACGACAAGCGGACGGTGAACCGCTTCATCGGGGCGATGGACTTCCATATGAAGTGCTGACCGGGGCCGCTGCTAACCGGGCAACCGGTCAGGGCATCGGTTCCTGCTGGGTGATGCAATGCACGCCGCCACCGCCCTCGAACAGGATGGTGCCGGGCACGGTGACGATCTCGCGCTCCGGGAACACGGATTGCAGCGTGGCGATGGCGGGGCCGTCCGCCGGATCGTCATAGACCGGCAGCACCAGCCCCTGTTTCCCGCCCGGCACGCCGGCCAGATAGAAATTCACATAGGACATCGGCAGCCGCCCGCCTGTGGCCTCGTCCTCGCGGCGTTCCGGCTGTTCGATCTCCACCACCTCCAGTTTCCGGCCCTTTGCATCCGTCGCGGCCTTCAGCGCCCGCAGATTTTCCTGCAGCGTCTCGTAGTCGCTGTCCGCCGGATCGCGTGTGACCTGCGCCAGAACAAGGCCGGGCCGGGCGAAGCAGGCCACCGTGTCGATATGCCCGTCGGTGCCGACCGGCCCGTAATCGCCGTCCAGGCCGCCGGGCAGCCAGATCACCTTCTCCGCACCGGTCGCGGCGCACAGTTCCTGCTCGATCTCGACATGGGTCAGGTCGGGATTGCGGTTCCGGTTCAGGATCGTGGTCTCGACCGCCAGCAGCGTGCCCTCGCCATCGACATGGATGGCCCCGCCCTCATTCACCAGCGCGGAGGGGCGGCGCGCGATGCCCTCGCGTTCCAGTATCCAGCCGGCCAGTGCCGCGTCGCGCGCATGCGGCTGGCGTTCGCCCCAGCCATTGAACACCCAGTCGGTGCCAGCGATGCCACCCGCGCCGTCTATCACGAAGCTGGGGCCGGTGTCGCGCAGCCAGGAATCGTCATAGGCGACCTCGATCACCTCCGCCACGCCGTCGAGCAGCCGGCGGGCGGTGGGCGCATCTTCGGGGTTGGCCAGCATGCGCACCGGCTCGAACCGGCCGATGGCGCGGGCGACGGCGACGAAGGCGGCATGTGCCTCTGGTGTCTTCTCGCCCCACAGCCGCGTGCCGGCCGGCCAGGCCATCCAGCAGCGCCGGTGCGGGTGCCATTCGCCGGGCATATGGAAGGTGCCGGTCATTCCTGTTCCTCAACCATGAAGCTGTCGAAGGTGCGCCAGAATTCCAGCCGGATGGCGTCCCGTTCAAGCAGGATTTCGTGTTCGGCCTCTGGAAAATCGACAATGCGGCAGGCCGGCATGTGCCGGGCAAGGTCGTGCTGGGCGGCGCTGCGCACGATGCGGTCGCGCCCGGCGCTGGCGATCAGCACCGGCGTGGCGATCCCAGCGGCATAGGCAGGCCGGCGCAACAGCGTCATGCTGTCGAAGGCGCTGTCCAGCCAGCGCCAGGTCGGGCCGCCCAGCGCGAGTTCGGGATCGTCCAGGATGAATTGCTTGGTGCGTTCGAAACGGTCCCGGTCGCCGGTCAGCGGATTGCCCTCGAAACGCTTCTTCGCCGGGTCGTAGGGGCCGGTGTTCGGTACATAGGAATCGGGGGCGAGAAGCACCATCGCGCAGGCGATGGTGCGGCTGATTGCGGGCGGCAGGAAGCCCGACCAGATATCGATCATCGGTGCCACGGCCACGGCGCGGCGGAAATCGCCGCCGCGGTTATGCAGCAGCCGCAGGAGGTTGTGCCCACCCATGGAGTGGCCGAGACCGTAGAGCGGCCGGCCCGCCGCCAGCGGCAGGGCGATCTCGTCCAGCAATTGCCGTGCGTCCTGCTGGAAATGGCCGAAATCCAGCACATGGCCCTTGTGACGGTCGGCCAGCCGCGGGTCCGACTTGCCCTGGCCGCGCCAGTCCAGCACCACGCAATCATAGCCGCGTGCCGCCAGATCCCCCACCGTCTCCAGATATTTCTCGATGAATTCGGTGAAGCCCGGCAGCACCAGGAAACAGCCGTGCGCGCCCTCGCGCCGGAAGGTCGCGTAGCGCAGCCGCGCGCCGTCGCTGGCGGTCAGCCAGCCGACGCTGCCGCCGGCCTGTTGGATCGGTTCTGACATGCTGATGATTATCCTTCGGAATCCTGCCGGTAGGGGCTGTATTCCTGGGTGAGGGCAGCGATCTCGCGCTCGACCAGTGGGCGTTCGCGGTCCATGGCGCGGGCGACAGCCTCGGCGAGGCCGGGATGGGCGATCCAGTGCGCGCTGTAGGTCGGGGCGGGCAGATAGCCGCGCTGGATCTTGTGCGGGCCCTGCGCGCCGGCCTCCACGCGTTTCATGCCGTGCTCGATGGCCCAGTCGATGGCGCGGTAGTAGCAGGCCTCGAAATGCAGGAACTTCACATGCTCCTCGCAGCCCCAGTTGCGGCCATAGAGCGTGTCGGCGCCGGCGAGGTTCAGCGCCCCGCAGACCGGGCGCGTGCCGTCCTCGCCGAGGAACAGCACGACCCGCTCGCCGAGCTTTTCGCCGAGCAGGTCGAAGAAATCGCGCGTCAGGTAGGGCCAGCCCCATTTGCGGTCGATGGTGTTCTCGTAGAAACGGTAGAAGGCATCCCAGTGCGCCGGCTTCAGATCGCCGCCGCTATAGGCGTTGATGGCGATGCCGCTGTCCTGTGCCTCGCGCCGTTCCTTGCGGATCTGCTTGCGCTTGCGGGAGTTCAGCGCGCCGAGAAAATCCTCGAAGCTGCCATAACCCCGGTTTTCCCAGTGATATTGCTGGCCGATCCGCCGGATCAGGCCGGCCTCGCCCATCTGCCGGTATTCCGCCTCGGTCGGGAAGGTGACGTGCAGCGAAGACAGTTCCGCCTCCTCGCACAGCTGCACCAGTGCCGTCACCAGCGCCGGGCGCAGCCGTTCACTATCCTCGCCGGGTGAGACCAGCAGGCGCGGCCCGGTCGCCGGGGTGAAGGGCACGCAGACCTGCAGCTTCGGGTAATAGCGCCCGCCCGCGCGCTCGAAGGCATCGGCCCAGCCATGATCGAACACGTATTCGCCCTGCGAATGCAGCTTGATATAGGCCGGTGCGCAGGCCAGCAGCCGGCCTGCCTCGTCGCGCAGCGCCACATGCTGCGGCAGCCAGCCGGTTGCGTCATTCCCGACCGAGCCGGACTCTTCCAGCGCCGACAGGAAGGCATGGCTGATGAAGGGATTGTCCTGCCCGGCGCAGCGGTCCCAGTCGGCAGCACCGATGTCGGATATGCGGGCATGCACCGTCGCGGTGAGACGGATGCCCTGTTCCCGGTTCATGCGCTCTTCCGGCGCGTCGTCTGGCATGGAGAAACCCTGGTTGCGGTCACCAGCCCATTAGATCGGTCGCCTGCGGCTCTTCGCAAGCGCCGGGTTTGACGCCGGGTCAGCTCTCCTTGCCGCGCAGGGCCAGCGTCAGCTGTGCCGGATCGATGACGGCATCGCGCAGATTGGCGCCGATCAGGTTGGTGTTGTGCAGCTTGGCGCCGGTCAGGTCGGTTTTTGCCAGGTTGGCACCGGACAGGATGGCGTTGGTGAGGTCGGCGCGGGACAGTTCGGCACCGGCCAGGTTGGCCGGCCACAGACGGCCGGTGGGCTTGCCGTCGCTGTTCTTGATCTCGACCGAGGCGAGGGTGGCGCCGCGCAGCCGGGTGGCGGTCATATTGGCGTTGGAGAGGTTGACCCCGTCCATCATCGCCCCTTCCATATCCGCGCCTTCCAGATTGGCTTCGGACAGGTCGGACATCACCAGCCGGATGCCCGCCATGCGCGATCCCACCAGCACAGCGCCGCGCAGATCGGCGCCGGACAGATCCGCGCCGGTCAGATCCTGGTGACTGAGGTCGGCCTTCGATAGTTCCGCGCGCACGCCCATCACACCGTCGCTTTCGACCCAGGTGACATGGTCGCGGACGATGTCGTGGATCGAGCGCGACAGGGCGCGGCGGGTTTCCGCCAGATTGGCGCCGGTCAGGTCGGCGCCGGTCAGATCGACATTGGTGAGGATGGCGCGGTTCATCTCGACGCGCGTCATGTTGGTGCGCGAGATCACGGCGCCGGTCAGGTTCACGCCGGTCAAATTGGCGTCGGCCAGGTTCGCGCCGGTCAGGTTGGCGCCGGACAGATCGGCCCCTTCCAGCTGCGCGCCGCGCAGATTGACGCCGGACAGGTTGGCGCCGCACAGCAGCGCGCTCTCCAGATTGGCTTCCACCATGGTGGCGTTCGACAAATCGGCGCCCGACATGTTGGCGCTCTGCAGCATGGCGGCGTCCATCTCGGCGAAGCTGAGGTCGGCGCGCAGCATGGTTGCCGGATTGGCCGGGTTGCCGCTGATCAAGGCGCCGCCGCGCAGATCGGCTTCCTTCAGATTGGCGCCGGTGAAATTGGCGTTGCGCAGATGCGCGCCGCGCAGATCGGCGCGGTGCAGCACGGCGTTGCTGAGGTCGGCGGCATCCAGATTAACGCAGAACAGGTCGCAATAGCTCAGATCCGCGCCGGACAGGATGCAGCGGCTGAGATTGGCGCCGGAAAATTTCGCGGATTGCAGATTCAGCTCGGCCAGGTTGAATCCGGACAGATTCATTCCCGACAGATTCGCGCGCCCGCCACCCGGCTTGCGTTCAAGCCAGAATTCGTGACGCTGAATGAGCTGGAGTATTTCCTGGGGGGTCATTCAATAATCCGTTCTAGGCCATGCGCCCCGGGAAACAGAACTGATGTGTCATCGCCGCCATCATTGTCGCGCTGCGCATACTATGTCTTGCCAGCCTGGCCATCAAGACAGACAGGGGTTAACTCATGGTTAAGACCAGCCGTCAATCACCACCTTGTATATACGTGTAAAAACAGGTTGTTGGCTGTAGAAATGTTCTTCCAGCCGCGCGGTGAGGTGGCGGACCTTGCAGGTCTCCACCAGTTTTTCGAACCCCGCCACCGCTTCCATGTCTTTCATCGTGATGCCAAATCGGACGAGCGCCGTGTCTTTCAAGGGCTCGCCCTCGGTGTTTCGCAGGAAATAGAGCACGAAGCCGACGGCTGCCGGAACCGGGCTGCTGGCGGCATGATGCGTCACATCCTGCGAAACGCGCTTCGCGATGTCCTCGAACTGCCGGCTGATATGCAGCAAGACAGCCTCGCGGCTGTGGCGGTCCTGCTGGTGCTGTTGCATGCGAATCCCCGAATCGGAATGGGAGGGAATGAAGAGAATACAACCACATTATAGTATCGTATGCCGCTTTCAACATCCCCTGATTTTTTGTTTATTAGCAGATTCGAGGAAGGCCGATTCGCCAAAACGCATCTTGTTCATTAAGCTTTTTTAAAATTGACCTGCTAAATAAAAAGGTATGTTGACATTGAATGCATAATGTTGCTCGTTAGTTTGTCTAAAAATCATGTCGATTTATCAGGATGTTCTGGACAGAGCGGGCCAGGTGGAACGGCGATGATTCTGTGTATCGGCAATAGCGGATATTCCTGATGGCCGGGCGCGACACCGAAGAAAAGTCCAGAGCCGCTGCGACGCTGCGGCCGGCTGTATTCGATCACCCGCTTCTCGGCATGTTCCTGCTGACGGATGCGGGTGCAGAGGGATTCCGCCTGGCCGAGGTGAATGCGCGCTTTGCCGCGATGGCCGGATTGCCGCCCGCTGACATGGTCGGCCTTACCCTGTTCGATTTGATGAGCGTGCAGGAGGCTGCCTCCCTGCAGGCGCGGTTCCGGCAGTGCCGGGATACCGGTCTTCCGGTGCATCACGAAGAGGTGGTGACGGTGCCGGCGGGGAAAATGTGGTGGCGCGTCGATCTGCATCCGGTCCCCGGCCAGCAAAACGCGGAGTCGCAGGGCGCGGCGGCGATCCTCGGCACGGTCATCGATCTCAGCGAGCAGAAGCGGCTGCTGCAGGTGGTCATGCAGAGCGACCGGCGAATCCAGACCCTGGTCGAGGCGGTGCCGGACACGATGCTGCGGATCGACCGGAACGGGCGTGTGCTGGAGATCGAGGAGGGCAAGGACAGCGCCCTGTGGCTGGCGCCGGTGACATTGATCGGCCATCTGCTGGAGGATGTGCTGCCGGTCCCGGTCGCGCCGCGCGCCCGCACCGGGATCGCCGACGCCTTCGCCACCGGGGCGACGCAGCTCTTCGAATTCCGGCTGCATGACAAGGCGATGGGCGAGGGGGCGCTGGGCATCCGCGACCTCGAGGCGCGCATCGTGGTGCTGAGCGCGGGCGAGGCGATGGTCTTTGTGCGCGACATCAGCGAGCGCAAGCGCTTCGAGCGCGAACTGATCCTGGCGAAGGAGCAGGCCGAGGCGGCAAACCGGGCCAAGTCGGAATTCCTGGCGAATATGAGTCATGAGCTGCGCACGCCGCTAAACGCCATTCTCGGCTTTTCCGAGATCATCCGCGACGAGGGGCTGGGGGCGGTCGGCCAGAAGAAATATGCCGAATATGCCGCCGACATCCATCTCAGCGGCAGCAATCTGCTGGAGAAAATCAACGATATCCTCGACCTGTCGCGCATCGAATCGGGGCGGTTCGAGCTTGCCGACGGGCTGCTGGATTTGGGCGATCTGATCGACAGCGCCCTGCGGCTTATACAGCCCCGGCTGGAGATTGCCGGGCTGTCCCTGACCCGCTGCCTGGCCGCGGAGCCGCTTCACATCCGGGCCGATGCGCACGCGCTGAAGCGCATCCTTCTCAATCTGCTGTCGAATGCGGCGAAGTTCACCATGCCGGGGGGGGGGCGTCACCCTGTCCTCGGCTCTGCTCGACACGGGCGAGGTCGAGATCGCGGTAGCGGATACAGGCATCGGCATCGAGCCGGCGGCGATGGAGAAGATTTTACAGCCCTTCGGCCAGGCTGACAGTTCGCTGACGCGATCCTTCGAGGGGGCGGGCCTGGGGCTGCCGCTGGTTAAGTCGATGATCGAGATGCATGGCGGCCGGCTGGTGCTGGACAGTACCCCCGGTGCCGGCACCCGCGTCGCCATCATTCTGCCCGCCAGCCGGCTGGTGCCGCCGCACAGCCCGGCCTGACGCAAGGCGAGCCGGCCTATTCGCCCGATGGGTTATTCTCCGGTAATCGCCTTTTCCATCTGTGCCGCGTCCAGAATGGTATCGGTCAGGTTCGCGTCGGTCAGGTCGGCGCCGGTGAGGTCGGCGTCGGTCAGGTCGGCATCCATCAGATTGACGTGCCGCAAATCGGCCTGTGCCAGCTTGGTTCCGCGCAGCCGCGCCCCCGCCAGATTGGTCGGCCATTTGCGCCCGGTTGGCTTGCCCTGCCCATCCTTCAGATCGACCGGACCAAGGCTCGCCTTGCGCATGTCGGCGCCCGACAGGTCGGCATCCACCATGCTGGCGCCATCGACAATGGCGCCCAGGAAGCTGGCGTTGGTCAGTACGGCGCGCGACAAATCGGCCATCACCAGCCGGCAGCGCTCGAACTTGGCGCCGACCAGCTTGGTGTCGCGCAGCTCGGCACCGGAGAGGTTGGTGCCGCTGAAATCCATGTAGCTGAGGTCGGTGCCCGACAGCACGGCGCGTTCGCCGGTGCGGCCCTGGTCCTTGATCCACAGCGTGTGCTTGTCCAGCACCGACTGGACGTCGGGCGGCAGCCCCTCCTGCATGCCGACCAGCTGCGCGCCGGTCACATCGACGGCCGACATGTCCACGCCTTCGAGATTGGCCCCGACCAGCGTGGCGTTCTTCATCACCGCATTGGCGACGATGGCGCCTTCCAGATTGGCGCCCGACAGGTTGGCACCGGTCAGGTTGGCCTCAGCCAGATTGGCGCCGGTCAGGTTGGCGCCGGAAAGATCGGCGCCCTTCAAATTCACGCCCGACAGGTTGGCCCCGGCCAGTGCCGCGCCCTTCAGGTTGCAGTTCATCATCGCGGAGTTCGACAGATCGGCGCCATTGGCATTGGCGTTGCGCATCCGCTCATTCTCGTGATCGCCGCCGCCATAGAGCGCGCCGCCCCGGAAATCCGCCTGCTCCAGATTGGCGTTGTTCAGATTGGCCCGGCGCAGGCTGACGCCGCGCAGGTCGCATTTGCGCAGATTGGCCTGCCGCAGGTCGGCGCGGTCCAGCGTCGCGCAGAACAGGTCGGCCTCTTCCAGCACGCAGCCCGCCAGCACGGTGCGGTGCAGGTTGGCGCCCGCCAGGTTGGCGCTGCGCAGATTGGCCCGCGGCAGGGTCAGCCCCGACAGGTCGCGCATCGACAGATTGGCCCGGAGACCGCCCTTGCGGTGCTTAAGCCAGCGTTCGTGCTGGTCGATGATGGAAGCGATTTCCTGCGGCGTCATGGCATCCTGCGCTTGAAGGCCGCCCTTACTGGAGGCCTGTTCCGGTCGTCGTCTTATAATGTGCGCCTGTTTTCCAGGTCGCCTGTTTGTGAAAGCCGTATTGCAGTAACGAGTCCGGCAAGTGAACGTGTTTTAAGTTAAGATTGTGTTGTCGGTCCCGCATAATCCCCAGCGGAGTATGTGGCGAGACCGCCGCAACCGCAAGCCGGTCTGCGGTCCCGGGCATCGCCTGATTTTCATGTTGTCGGCCGGCGGCCCGGCGTGCTTCCCTCGATTTTCGGCTTATGGCCGCTATTTTTCCGTGTTTCCTCTGGAACGAACCAATGGCGACGCTGCTGTACACGCACGAGGCTTGCCTCGCTCACGATACCGGCCCCTATCACCCGGAACGGCCAGACCGGCTGCGCGCCGTGCTGGAGGCGCTGGACGCGCCGCGCTTCGCCGCTCTCGAAAGGCGGGTGGCGCCGGAGGCTACGGAGGTGCAGCTGCTGCGCGCCCATCCGCAGTCGCATATCGATACGGTGAAGGCCGCAATTCCGGCCGAGGGGCTGGGCGGGATCGACGCGGACACGCTGGTCTCGCCGCATTCCCTGGAGGCGGCGCTGCGCGCGGCGGGGGCGGTCTGCGCCGCGGTGGATGCGGTCGTTGGCGGCGAGGCGGAGAACGCCTTCTGCGCCGTGCGCCCGCCCGGGCACCATGCCGAATCGATGCGCGCAATGGGATTCTGCCTGTTCAACAGCGCGGCTGTCGGGGCCTATCACGCCCGCGCTGTGCACGGGCTGAAGCGCATCGTCGTGGTCGATTTCGACGTGCATCATGGCAATGGCACGCAGGATATCTTCTGGAACGACCATGACATGTTCTACGCCTCGACCCATCAGGCGCCGCTTTATCCCGGCACCGGGGCGGCCAACGAGCGCGGGCTGGACAATATCCTGAACGTGCCGCTGCCGCCGCTGGCCGGCTCCGACGTGTTCCGCCATGCCTTTACCGAGCATGTGCTGCCGGCGGTGACCGAGTTCCGCCCGGACCTGGTGATCATTTCGGCCGGGTTTGACGCCCATAAGGACGATCCGCTGGCCGCGCTGTGCCTGGAGGAGGAGGATTTCGCCTGGGCCACGCGGGAGCTGATGCGGCTGGCCGCCTATCAGTGCGGCGGGCGTCTTGTCTCCACGCTGGAGGGCGGTTACGACCTCGACGCGCTGGGCCGGTCGGCGGCGGCCCATGTCGCCGCGCTGATGGGGCAGTAATACGCGGCTTCGGCTTGTTCCGGCGGGGCGAGGTGGCTACACTCCGCCCCCTTTCCACCGAGCAGGCGCCAAGGCAACAGCATGAGCGAAAAGACCCACAGCGACATCGACGCCATGAGCTTCGAGCAGGCTCTCGCCGAGCTGGAGGCCATCGTCTCCAAGCTGGAGAAGGGCGAGATCGGCCTTGAGGATTCGATCGACACCTACGAGCGCGGCGTACTGCTGAAGGCGCATTGCGAGCGCAAGCTGCAGGATGCGCAGATGAAAGTGGAGCGGATCAAGCTGGGGCCGGATGGTGTGGCCTCGGCCGAACCGTTCGATCCCTCCAACTGACCGGCGCAACGATGGACATCAAGGCCGCCATGGCGGAGGCCGCCGAGGCCGTCGCCGAGACCATGGACCGGCTGCTGACCCTGCCGGACGGGCCGGAGGCGCGCGTCGTCGAGGCCATGCGCTATTCCGCGCTGGGTGGCGGCAAGCGGCTGCGCGCCTTCCTGGTGCTGCAGACCGCCGAACTGTTCTCGGTCAGCAGCAGCTGCGCCCTGCGGGTCGCCGCTTCGGTCGAATTCCTGCATGCCTATTCGCTGATCCATGACGATCTGCCGGCGATGGACGACAGCGACATGCGGCGCGGCCAGCCCAGCTGCCACAAGGCATTCGACGAGGCGACGGCGGTGCTGGCCGGCGATGCGCTGCTGACCTACGCCTTCGAGGTACTGGCGCACGAGGATACGCACAACGACCCGAAGGTCCGGGCCGATCTGGTGCTGGCACTGGCCCGCGCCTCGGGCACGCAAGGCATGGTCGGCGGGCAGATGCTCGACCTGCTGGCGGAGGATATGACGGAGATCGACGCCAGCCTGATCACCCGGCTGCAACGCATGAAGACGGCGGAGCTGATCTGCTTCTGCTGCGAGGCCGGGGCGATCCTGGGCAAGGCCGGCCCGGCGGCGCGGCATACGCTGCACTCCTACGGGCAGGAGATGGGGCTGGCTTTCCAGATCGCCGACGATCTGCTGGATATCGAAGGCGACAGCAGCGTCACCGGCAAGCCGACCGGGCTGGACAATGCCGCCGGCAAGGCGACCCTGGTGGCCGCGCTGGGGGTGGAAAATGCCCGTGGCCACGCCCGCCTGCTGGTCGGGCAGGCGGCGGGGCATCTTGATTTCTTCGGTGACAAGGCGAAGCTGTTGAAGCAGCTTGCGCGTTTCGTCGTCGAGCGTCAGGCCTGATAAATGAAAGACGTGGCGGGCGGCACGACACCATTATCCCCGCCACGATGTAGCGGATGAGTGAGGCAAGGCCCATGGCCGATAACCCAACCCCGGTTCTCGATACGGTCACGACACCGGCGGACATGAAGGATTTCTCGATCGACCAGCTGACGGTGCTGGCCGACGATCTGCGCCGCGAGACCATCGACGCGGTGTCGCGTACCGGCGGTCATCTGGGCGCCGGCCTCGGCGTGGTCGAGCTGACGGTGGCGATCCATCATGTCTTTGATACGCCGCGCGACCGGCTGATCTGGGATGTCGGCCATCAGGCCTATCCGCACAAGATCCTGACCGGGCGGCGCGACCGCATCCGCACGCTGCGCCAGGGCGGCGGCCTCAGCGGTTTCACCCGGCGCTCGGAAAGCGACTACGATCCGTTTGGCGCGGCGCACAGCTCGACCTCGATCTCCGCCGGCCTCGGCATGGCGGTGGCGCGCGACCTGAAGGGCGGCAACAACAACGTCATCGCCGTCATCGGCGACGGCTCGATGAGTGCCGGCATGGCCTATGAGGCGATGAACAATGCCGGCTCGATGGACAGCCGGCTGATCGTCATCCTGAACGACAATGACATGTCCATCGCCCCGCCGACCGGTGCGATGAGCAATTATCTCTCGCGCCTGATCGCGTCGAAATCCTATCGCGGGCTGCGCGAGGCGATGAAGCAGATGGCCAGCCGCTTCCCCAAGCCGCTGGAGAATGCGGCGCGGCGGGCCGAGGAATATGCCCGTGGCATGGTCACCGGCGGGACGTTGTTCGAGGAGCTGGGCTTCCTCTATATCGGGCCGGTCGATGGCCACGATATCAGCCATCTTGTGCCGATTCTGAAAAGCCTGCGCGACCGGCCGGAGGCTGGCCCGGTGCTGCTGCATGTCGTTACCGAGAAGGGCAGGGGTCACCCCTTCTCCAAGGACAGCCCGGAAAAATATCACGCGGTCCAGAAGTTCGATCTGGTCACCGGCGCGCAGGTGAAAGCGAAGGCGAACGCGCCCAGCTACACCAATGTCTTCGCCCAGGCGCTGATCCAGGAGGCGGAGGCCGACGAGCGCATCGTCGCCATCACCGCCGCCATGCCGGGCGGGACCGGGCTGGACAAGTTCGCCGAGCGGTTCCCGGATCGTATCTTCGATGTCGGTATCGCCGAACAGCATGCCGTGACCTTCGCCGCCGGTATGGCGACGGAGGGGATGAAGCCGTTCGCCGCGATCTATTCCACCTTCCTGCAGCGCGGCTATGACCAGGTGGTGCACGATGTGGCGATCCAGCGCCTGCCGGTGCGCTTCGCCATCGACCGCGCCGGGCTGGTCGGTGCTGATGGCGCAACCCATGCCGGCAGCTTCGATGTCGCCTATCTGGGCTGTCTGCCGGATTTCGTGCTGATGGCGGCAGCCGACGAGGCGGAGCTGGTGCATATGGTAGCCACCTGTGCGGCCATCGACGACCGGCCGTCCGCCGTGCGCTATCCACGCGGCGAGGGTGCTGGCGTCGAATTGCCGGCGCGCGGCCAGCCGCTGGAGATCGGCAAGGGCCGTATCCTGCGCGAAGGCACGGCGGTCGCCATCCTGTCCTATGGCGCGCGGCTGCAGGAATGCCTGGCCGCCGCCGAGGAACTGGCTGGCTATGGCCTGTCCGCCACGGTCGCCGATGCCCGTTTCGCCAAGCCGCTGGATACCGGGCTGGTGGAGCGGCTGGCCCGCGAACATGAGGTGCTGATCACCATCGAGGAGGGCTCGGTCGGCGGCTTCGGCTCCTTCGTGCTGCAGCATCTGGCGCTGGCCGGGATGCTGGATGCCGGCCTGCGCGTGCGGCCGATGGTGCTGCCCGACCGCTTCATCGACCATGATTCGCCGGAGAAGCAATATGCCGAGGCCGGGCTGAACGCCGCCGGCATCGTCAAGACCGCGCTGTTGGCGCTGGGCCGCAGCGCCAGCGAGGCGCCGGCGCGGGCGTGACCTACTCCCGCGGCACGCCGTTCGGGTCCTCGCTGCCGCTGCGGTAGCGGAAGGTGCCGGTGCCGGTGGCGATCAGCGTGCCATCCTCGGCCGTGACCTCGCAGGCGACGAAGAAGATCTTGCGGCCGCCGCCGGTCACCCGGGCGACCGTGCGCAGCGTGCCCTTCGAGGCCTGCCCCAGATATTGCGTGGTCAGCGACAGCGTCACGCAGCGCCGCACCCGGCCGGGAATCGGGCAGTAACAGCCGCAGAAGCCGGAGATCGTGTCGATCAGCGAGGCCGGCACGCCGCCATGCAGCACGCCGGCGCGGTTCAGATGCTGCGGGCCGATATCCAGCTCCAGCACGGCATAGCCTTCGCGCCATTCCACCAGCCGGTAGCCCATCAGTTCCTGATAGCCGGAGGTTGGCTCCAGCGCGATCAGTTCCTGCATCAGATCGCCGGTGCCGGCGGGATCGTGCTGCATTGCGGTGGCGGCGCTGTCGGCGGCGGCGGGTTTCGTCATCTTCAATACCGTCTGGATTGCGGAAAGGCAGGGGGCGGTCAGGCATTTTGCAGTGCGATACCGCCGTGCCTCTTGACCATCAAGGGGTATGTGTACAGTCTAGCCTGTACGCATAGCAAACAGGTTAATCGGCATATGACGTGCCGGTAAGACCGAAATTCAACTCCGAACAGGGAGCACACAATGCGGAAATTCTTCACGGCCATGGCGCTTTCCATGGCGGTTGCCGGCCTTTCCACCGCCGCTTCGGCGGAAACCTGGGACATGCCGCTGCCGTACCCGGATTCCAACTTCCACACCAAGAACACCCGTATGTTCGCCGAGGATGTGGCCAAGCTGTCCGGCGGCAAGCTGAACATCACCATCCATAGCGGCGCCTCGCTGTTCAAGATGCCGGAAATCAAGCGCGCGGTGCGTACCGGGCAGGCGCAGGCGGGCGAGATCCTGCTGTCCGCCTACGGCAACGAGAATGCCGTGTTCGAGGCTGACGGCGTGCCGTTCCTGGCGACCGGCTATGACAATGCGCTGAAGCTCTACAAGGCGCAGAAGCCGGTGCTGGAAAAGCTGCTGGCCGAAGAAGGGCTGATGCTGCTCTATGCGGCGCCCTGGCCGGGCCAGGGCCTGTTCGTACAGTCCGAGATTTCGTCGGTGGACGGCATGAAGGGTGTGAAGTTCCGCGCCTACAACGCCGCGACCTCGCGCTTTGCCGAGCTGGCCGGCGCGGTGCCGACCACGGTGCAGTATGCCGAGGTGCCGCAGGCCTTCTCGACCGGCCTGGTCTCCTCCATGCTGACCTCCGGCGCCACCGGCGTCGATGTGAAGGCCTGGGACTTCGTGAAAGTGTTCTACCAGACCGACGCGATGCACCCGAAGAACATCGTCTTCGTGAACAAGCGCGCCTTCGACGGCTTGGACAAGGCGACGCAGGACGCGGTGCTGAAGGCCGCCGCCGATGCCGAGACCCGCATCTGGGCCGCCAGCCAGGAAGAAGCCAAGCGCACCGTGAAGGCGCTGGGCGACAATGGCATGAAGGTGCTGATGCCGAGCGACAAGCTGCAGAAGGACCTGAAGGCCATCGGCGACCAGATGGTCAAGGAATGGCTTGAGAAGGCCGGCGCAGACGGCAAGACCATCGTGGACGCCTACAACAAGATGTAAGCGTCTCCCGGTTCGAACGCCCAGGGCTGCTGAGACGCACCCTGGGCGTTTCGCCATAGGCCGGGTCTTTATCCTTTTTCCCCAATCTGTCACGCATCGCGGGGTGGCCATGCGCGCGGCGCTCGATTTCCTGTACAAGCTGTGCGGCGTTCTGGCGGCGATCTCGCTGGCCGGTATCGCCGTGCTCATCCTGGCGCAGATCATCGGCCGCTTCTTCGGCGTGCTGGTGCCGTCGGCCAACGAGCTGGCGGGCTTCCTGATGGCCGCGTCCTCCTTCCTGGCGCTGGCTTATGCCTTCAGGGCGGGTAGCCATATCCGCGTCAATCTGGTGCTGTTGCGCCTGCCGCCGGCGGCGCGCCGCTGGGCCGATATCGTCTGCCTCGCTGCCGGAACCCTGCTGGCCGGTTATTTCGCCTGGTATACCTGGGCGCTGGTCGCCGATTCGATCCGCTATAACGAGGTGGCGGACGGGCTGGTGCCGATCCCGCTGGCCTTTCCGCAAAGCGCGATGCTGGCCGGCCTGACCGTGCTGACCATCGCCTTCGTGGACGAGCTGATCTCGGTGATTCGCGGCAACACGCCATCCTATGACAATTCCGAAGATGTGGTGCTGGACAATGGCCCGGGTAATGGGCCGTCCGACCGCGTCGAAGCCAACGATTAGAGCGGGAACCGGCACATGGACCAGCTTATCCAGTCGATCCTGCTGATCGCGCTGTTGTTCCTCTTTCTCGGCGGCGGCTTCTGGGTCGCCATGTCGCTGCTCGCCATCGGGTATTTCGGCATCTCGATGTTCGCCAGCGCGCCGCCGGGCATCGTCATGTCCACCACGGTCTGGGGCGCGTCGGCCTCCTGGACGCTGACCGCGCTGCCCCTCTTCATCTGGATGGGCGAGATCCTGTTCCGCACCAAGCTGTCGGAAGACATGTTCCAGGGGCTGGCCCCCTGGCTGACCCGGCTGCCCGGCCGCCTGCTGCATGTGAATGTGCTGGGCTGCGCGGTGTTCGCCGCGGTTTCCGGCTCCTCGGCGGCGACCGCGATGACGGTCGGCAAGATGTCGGTGCCGGAACTGTCGAAACGCGGCTATGACGAGAAGCTCTCGATTGGCTCGCTGGCCGGGTCGGGCACGCTGGGTCTGCTGATCCCGCCCTCAATCATCCTGATCGTCTATGGCGTCTCGGCCGAGGTTTCCATCGTGCAGCTGTTCATTGCCGGGGTGTTCCCGGGCATGCTGCTGGCCGGCCTGTTCATGGGCTATATCGCGCTGTGGGCGGTGATCTATCCGCACAAGACTCCGCCGGCCGATATCAGCATGACCTTCCTGGAGAAGGTCTATGCCTCGCGCCGGCTGATCCCGATCATCCTGCTCATCGTCTTCGTCATCGGCTCGATCTACTGGGGCTGGGCGACGGCGACCGAGGCGGCGGCCTGCGGCGTGGCCGGGGCGCTATTCCTGTCGCTGGTAACCGGGTCGCTGAACTGGCAGGCCTTCTGGAGCAGCCTGCTGGGCGCCACGCGCACCTCCTGCATGATCGCCTTCATCCTGGCCGGCGCCGCCTTCCTGTCGGTGGCGATGGGCTATACCGGCCTGCCGCGCGTGCTGGCGGAATGGATCCGCGACATGCAGCTGTCGCCTTACCTGCTGCTAGTGGCGCTCACGCTGTTCTTCATCGTGCTGGGCTGTTTCCTCGACGGCATCTCGGTGGTGGTGCTGACCGTCGCCATCATCCTGCCGATGGTGCAGGCGGCGGGCATCGACCTGCTATGGTTCGGCATCTATGTCGTTCTGGTGGTGGAGATGTCGCAGATCACCCCGCCGGTGGGCTTCAACCTGTTCGTGCTGCAAGGGCTGACCGGAAGAAACATCCTCTATATCGCCTATGCGGCACTGCCCTTCTTCCTGCTGATGGTGGTCGCGGTGGCGCTCATCACCATCTTCCCGGAAATCGTGACCTACCTGCCGCAACAGGCGATGGCACGGAACTGAGGGTAAAAGAACCCCCTCTCCCGCAAGGGGAGAGGGGGAAGCCCCCTTACGCCGCCGGGTACAGCCCTTCGTTGATCGCGAGGCGCTTCAGCAGCGCGTAGATCAGGTCAATGGACGGCGTGTCCACGCCGGTCAGGTTGCCCAGTTCGGTCACCGCGCCGACAATCGGCTCGATCTCCAGCGGCCGGCCAGCGAGCAGATCCTGCAGCGTCGAAGTCTTGAAGTCCTTCAGCCGCGGGCCGCCCTCGAAGCGCTTGTCGATGCTGAGCGGCAGGCTGGCGCCAAGCGCATGGGCGACGGCTTCCGCCTCCTCCATCATCCGGCGCATGTAATTACGCAGGATGTCATCGTCATAGAGCTGGCCCATGGTCGCGCGGGTCAGCGCGCTCAACGGGTTGGAAGTGATGTTGCCGAGCAGCTTCGACCACACATAGTCGCGGATATTGTTGTGCGCGACGGCGGTGATGCCGGCGGTCCCGAAGGCGTCCATCAGGCGGGTCAGGCGCGGGCTCATGCTGCCGTCGGGCTCGCCCATCTCGAAACGTTCGCGGCCGGTGACGGTGACCGTGCCGGGGCTGGTCACCTCGGCGCCGATATGGACGACGCAGCCGATGGCGCGCTCAGGCCCGATGGCGTCGCGGATGACCCCGCCGGGATCCAGCCGGTCGATGCTGCGGCCCTCATGCTCGCCGGGGAGGGCATGGAAATACCACCAGGGCACGCCGTTCATGGCGAATACCACGGCGGTATCCGGCCCCAGCAAGGGCGCCATGCTGCGCGCGATGCCGGGCAGGCCGTGCGCCTTCACGGTGCAGATCACCACATCCTGCGGACCGAAGCTGGCGGGATCGTCGCTGGCGGCGGGGCGGACAGTGATGGCCTCGCCCTGCTGGTTCACGGTCAGCCCGTCCGTGCGGATCGCCTCCAGATGCCGGCCGCGCGCGACCAGCGAGACATCGAAACCGCCGGCAGCCAGCTTGCCACCGAGATAGCCACCGACCGAGCCGGCGCCGTAAATGCAGATTTTCACGCTTCAGCCTCCGAATTGATATGTGCGCTTTCTACTGCTTGCGCGCGCAGCGGGCAATCATCGCTGTCATGCCATGCTGGCGGTTGACGGCGGGACGGCGCGCGCCACACTCTCATCGCGAAAAACAAAAATACAAGGGTGGAACACCATGGATGCCAGCGTCGCGCTGCCACGCAGCGATACGAAGGTCATTGGCCTCATCAGTACGGCGCATTTTCTCAGCCATGTCTACATGCTGGTGCTGCCACCGCTGTTTCCGCTGCTGAAGGATGTCTATGGCGTCAGCTTCGCGGCGCTGGGCCTTGCACTGACCGTGTTCAACGTGGCGACCGGCCTGACCCAGGCGCCGATGGGCTTCCTGGTGGACCGGTTCGGCGCACGCGCCATCCTGATCGCCGGGCTGATCGTTGAGGCCATCGCCTTCATGATGATCGGCCTGTTTCCCAGCTACTGGGCGCTGATCGCGTTGATGGCCGTGGCCGGCCTCGCCAATGCGGTCTATCACCCGGCCGACTATACGATCCTGTCGGCCTCGGTCGATGGCAAGCGCATGGGCCGGGCCTTCTCGATCCATACTTTCGCCGGCTATTTCGGCTTCGCCGTCGCGCCGGTGATGATGGTGTTCCTGCTGGGCGCGGTGGGCTGGCAGATGGCGCTGGTCATCGCCGGCGGTGCGGGGCTGGCGGTGGCGCTGGTGCTGATGGCGTTCTCCGGCGTGCTGAAGGACGAGACGCCAGCTGGTGGACGCAAGCCGAAACCGGAAGAATCAGCGTCCGCCTCAGGCCCCCAGGGCGGCCCCCAGGGTATCCGGTTGCTGCTCAGCCTGCCGGTCATCATGGGCTTCCTGTTCTTCGTCGGCATCTCGATGACCAATGGCGGCTTCACCAGCTTCGGCGTCTCGGCGCTGGTGACGATCTATGACGCCCCGCTGGCCCAGGCGAACGTGCCGCTGACCGCCTATCTGTTCGCCAGCGCAGCCGGCGTGCTGGCCGGCGGGTGGGTCGCCGACCGCACCAACCGCCATTCGCTGGTGGCCGGCGGCTGCTTCCTGCTGGTCGGGCTGTTCGTCGCCTGCGTCGCCGCCTTCAGCCCGTCGCTGGCGATTGTCGGCGTGCTGTTCGCGCTGGCCGGGTTCTTCAGCGGCGTCGTCGCCCCGTCGCGCGACATGATGATCCGTGCGGTCACCCCGGCCGGCTCGACCGGCAAGGTGTTCGGCTTCGTCTCCACCGGCTTCAATCTGGGCGGCGCGATCACGCCCCTGATGTTCGGCCTGCTGCTCGACCGGGTGGCCGATCCGTCGATCCTGTTCTGGGTGATTGCGGGGCTCAGCGTGGCGACCATCGCCACCGTGCTGACGGCGGGCAGCGTCAGCCGGCGCTGACCCTGTCGCGGCGCGCGAGCTGGCGTTCGCGGTGCCAGACATACAGGCCGCTGGCGACCAGCAGCGCGGAGCCGGCCAGCATATGGACCGCCGGCACATCGCCGAACATCAGGAAGCCCAGCAACATCGCCCAGACCAGCTGGCTGTAGCTGAACGGCGCCAGCGCCGAGGCCTCCGCCAGCTTGTAGGCGCGGATCAGCACCAGATGGCCGAAGCCGCCCAGCGCGCCGACCACACCAAACAGCAGCCAGCTTTCCAGCGGCACGGCGCGCCAGTAGAACGGCACGATCAGGCTGGTCACGATGCAGCCCACCACCGCCGTATAGAGCAGCATCGTGGTGCCGTCCTCGGTGCGGCCCAGGATGCGGGTCATCAGCGAGAAGCCGGCGAAGGTCAGTGCCACGCCCAGCACCAGGAAGGACGCCCAGTGCACGCTGCCCATGCCGGGCCGCAGGATGATCAGCACGCCGACCAGGCCGACGATGACGGCGGCCCAGCGGCGCGGGCCGACCTTCTCGCCCAGCACCGGCACCGACAAGGCGGTGACCAGCAGCGGCGACAGGAAGCCGATGGCGCTGGCATCGGCCAGCGGGATGTAGCTGATGGCGGTGAAGAACATCGCCGTCGAGGCCAGCAGCAGGCTGGCGCGCAGGATCTGCGCCAGCGGCCGCTGCGTCGCCAGCAGGCGCGGCAGGCGGTGCGGCCCCAGGATCAGCGCCATCGCCAGCAAATGGAAGCTGTAGCGTGCCCAGACCACCTGCGGCATCTCGTGCGATTGCAGCAGGAATTTCGCCAGCGCGTCCATCGAGGCGAAGCAGGCGATCGCCAGAAGGATCAGCAGGATACCGCGGGCATTGTCGATGGGGGTGGCGGGCATGCGTTGTCCGGTGTAGGAACGGCGGGTTGCCGCATCGTGCCACCCTAGCCTTCGGCGCTGCGTCCTGTCATCCTGGAGACGCGCGACACAGCCATGTGCCGCGCCGGGAAACGGGATTCCGGCGCCAAACCGGCCCAGTGCCAGTTGGTCATGTAATTGGCGCAATGCGGCGGCATTGTGCGGTCCCGCCCGCTGGCGGGGAGTGTTCCGTTACCCCTACGCCTCTGCCGGTTGGCGAGAGGCGTTCCTTTACCAGTGCCGGGAAAGCATGTCCTACGGTCTATACGATACTGAACGGCGTTATCGGAAGCGCCTTATCGGGCGGGTGCTGCGCTTCGTCCTTTTCGTTGCCCTGCTGGCGGGGGTCGGGCTGTTCGCCTATCAGCTTGGCATCGAGGATCGCAGAACCCAGCTTGACCGGCAGCGCGACGATCTGGCGACGGCGCGCGCCGAGATCGAGTCGCTGAACCAGCAGGCCCAGGCGGCGCTGCTGCGCAGCCGCGAGGCGGCACAGCAGCTGGCGGCGTTGCAGCAACGCTACGAACGCGATGTGCCGGCGCCGCAGATGCAGCAGATGCTGGCGCTGGTCCAGGAAAGGCTGTCCGCTGGTGTGCCGGCGGAGCGGCTGGGCTTCGTGATCCGCGAGGCCAGCGTCGGGCGCGATTGCGAGCCGGCCGAGACCAAGCGGTTCCTGGTGCGCACGCCGCTCACCGACGGGGCGGCCTCCACGGTCGGTTTCGTGAACAACACCGTCACCATTACCGGCCTCGGCGAATCCGCGCTGAATGCCGAAGGGCGGCCGGAAGCCTGGTTCGACCCGGCACAGCCGATGACGCTGACAATCACCCGGATCGACGGCAAGGCGGAACAGAAGACGGATGTGCTGCCGATGACCCAGTCCGTCGTCATTGGTGCGGTCGAGCATCGTTTCGCGGTGACCGCCGGGCAGCGCGGCTTCGTGCAGGTGACTGCCGAACGCTGCCGCTTCCCGTAAGGATATGACGCAGGACACCCTTCCGGCCCCGGCCCCGACCCCAGTCCCGGCGCTGACGGAGCGCGCACGGCGGCTGGCGATGGTGGCGCTGCTGTCGGTCTCGCTGGGCGCGGGGCTGATGATCGGCATCACCATGCCGCTGCTGAGCATGCTGCTGGAGCTGCGCGGCACCGACACGCTGCTGATCGGCCTGAACGCCGCCATGTCCACCTTTGCCATCCTGCTGACCGGGCCGTTCCTGCCGCTGGCGATCCGGCGTTTCGGCACGCTGCCGGTGATGTACCTCTCCATCGTGTTCGGCATCGCCGTGCTGCTGGCAATGCCGGTATTCACCAGTCTGCCGGCCTGGTTCGTGCTGCGCTTTGCGCTGGGCATCTCGGTCGGCATCGCCTGGATCGCCAGCGAGGCCTGGCTGAATGCCATCGTGACCGACCGGAATCGCGGCAAGATGCTGGGGCTCTACGTCACCTGCTTCGCCGGCGGCTTCGCGCTGGGGCCGGTAATCGTCGGGACGGTGGGGCTGCAGGGGCCGGTGCCGTTCCTGATCGCCGCCGCGATCCTCGGTGCCTCGGCCCTGCCCTTGCCGCTGGCGCGCCACGCCCTGCCGCCGGTGCCGTCGCACGCGGCGGGGAATATCCTGCGGCTGATGCTGCTGGCCCCCACCATCATGCTGGCGGCGATGATCAGCGGCCTGTCGGACGCCACCGTCTTCGCGCTGCTGCCGGTCTATGCGCTGCGTGTTGGTTTCGCGCCGGAAACCGCGGTGCTGCTGCTTTCCACCTTCCTGGCCGGCAATCTGGCGCTGCAGGTGCCGCTGGGCTGGCTGGCCGACCGGGTGAACCGCCGGCTGCTGCTGGCGATCTGTGGTGCTGCCGGCGTGCTGGGGCCGGCAGCCGTTGCGGCGGCGCTGGGTACACCGCTGGTCTGGCCGCTGCTGTTCGCCTGGGGCGGGGTGGTGATGGGCGTCTATACCATCGGCCTGTGCATGCTGGCCGAGCGGTTCGATACGGCGACGCTGTCCGGGGCGAACGCCGCCTTCGTCATGCTCTACAGCCTGGGCAGCATGTCCGGCCCGGTGCTGGGCAGCGCCGCGATGACGCTGTGGGACCCGCACGGCATGCTGGCGTTCGGCGCCGCCGCCAGCCTGCTGTTCCTGCTGATCGTGCTGGCGCGCGCCTGGTTCAGGGCCCGGAAGGTCAGGACCGGTTAGGTCAGGACTCGTTCAGGCTGACCACCTGGCAGAATTGCCGGCGGGCGGCCATGTCGTTGCAGGCTTTCGTTGCCGCCTCGCGCGTCGGGAAGGGGCCGGCCACCAGCCGGACGAAGGCACCACGCGTATCGCCGGTCCTGAACTCCGAATTGAACGGCCGCAGCGAGCCGAGCTGGCCGGGATAACGCTCCTTCAGAATCTCCCAGCCGCGTTCCGCCGCCGGAAGTTCGCGGTACGACCCCAGATGCAGGCCGAACTGCTCGCCGGGGCGCGCCGGGGCGGCGCTGGCGGTCTGCGGCTGGGCTTGCTGTTGCTGGGCGGCGGCGGGTGGCGGAGGAGCAGGCGGCTGCCCGGTCAGCGCCATCGGCGCGCCGCCGGTTGCCGACCGGGGCATGGTTGGTGTCTTTGTGGCCGGCGCCATCGGCGTGGCTGCCATCGGGGTAGGGGCCGCACCGGGCAGGCGCGCGGTGTTGGGCTGTGCGCCCGTCATCTGCTCCAGCCGGGCGAGCACGGCTTCGAGGCGCTGTACCAGCGCCGCCATGTCGCCGGGGGCTGCCATGGCGCCCGCACCGGCCGGCGGCACAGGCGGCGCCGGCGGCAGGGTCCGGGCCGCCGCAGGATCGACCGGCATTTCGGTGCTGCGTCCCAGCGAAGCCTGCCGGCTGTCGCCCTCGGTCATCGCCACCAGCTGGTCGTCCTTGGCCTCGCGCAGCTCGGCATGCTGGAAGCCGGCCAGTTCCTTGCGCTCGGAGCGGAACGGAAACTGCCGGGTGCGCAGCACGTAATTCTGCACGACCGGGGAATAGAACAGCGTCTCCAGCGTGTCGCCGCGCTGGCAGCCGATCTGGAAGGTGTTGAAGGTGCCGGCCTCGACCGTCACCTGGGCCTGGCCGGCAACCTCGCAGCGCTGCTCCATCTTCCAGCCGCCGGGCTGCTTCTCGCTGGAGCCGGTGACCTCGAAGGCGACCTGCTCGCCCGCCATCAGCGGGAACAGGCCGGCCGGGTTGCCATCGACGATGTCCTGACGGCCGCGCCCCAGCTCAGGGTCGGCCGACCAGGAGAACATCGGCGAGACCAGATCGTAGCCGGTGGTCCAGATCAGCCCCTGATCGTTGGTCCAGACCACGCGGTCCGGTGTCGTGGTCAGCACCTGCTCGCGCATGGTGGCGTTGCCGATGCGATAGACGAAAGTATCGCCGGGGACATAGCGGGGCAGCGGTGCCGGCGGCAGCATCGCCTGCGCCGGCTTGCCCGATGCTGCCTGCGGGGCCGCAGCCTGCGGGGCGCCAGCTGTGCTCGTTTGCGGCGTGGGGCTGGAAG
Source organism: Oceanibaculum nanhaiense (assembly GCF_002148795.1). Lineage (NCBI taxonomy): Bacteria > Pseudomonadati > Pseudomonadota > Alphaproteobacteria > Rhodospirillales > Oceanibaculaceae > Oceanibaculum > Oceanibaculum nanhaiense. The sequence goes on from NZ_MPOB01000002.1 coordinate 399,206, forward strand.
AGAAAGTGTCGTTCACGAAGCTGGAAACCGTGTCGCAGCCGCCCAGCAGCAGCGCCAGTCCGGCGAGCGTTATAGTGAGGCGACCCTGTTTTGCCCACGGCTGTATCATGCTCATCGCCCCTGTCCTCCACCCTGCGCTGGCCGCGCGCGCTCTTCCCCCTGGCGCTTATCCGGCTCGCAGTCGGCCAAGAGTCTCATATAGCGGGCGAGTCCTGTCAAGGAATCGCCCTGCTTCAGGCCGTGAAATGCCGTAAAAATGAGGGGGTTGGCCCTGCTTTCCGCTAATCGGTCGTTGCGGTACCGTAAAATTGCAACCTGCCGATTGACTCGCGGCGGACGCTTGCGCCACACTTGTATGTGACATTTACAAGCAAGGCACGGTCACCCTTTGGTGTCATTGGCATCGGCAGGGGGCACGTACCGAATGGAGAGCATGCATGTCTGGGACTGTCACGCCGTTGAAGCCGCGCAGCGTGCGCGATCAGGTCAGCGCCGGGGAATGGGATGCGCGGGTCGATCTGGCGGCCTGCTACCGGCTGGTGGCGCGGATGGGCTGGACGGACCTGATCTACACCCACATCTCGATGCGCGTGCCGGGGCCGGAGCATCATTTCCTGATCAACCCCTACGGGCTGATGTTCGACGAGGTGACGGCGTCCAGCCTGGTGAAGGTCGATCTCGACGGCAAGATCGTCATGGATACGCCCTACAGCTTCAACCCGGCCGGCTTCACCATCCACAGCGCCGTGCATGCGGCGCGTGAGGATGCGATGTGCGTGCTGCACACCCACACCGCGGCCGGCATGGCGGTGGCGGCGCAGAAGGGCGGGCTGCTGCCGATCAGCCAGCACGCCATGCGCTTCCATGACCGGATTTCCTATCACGACTATGAAGGCATCGCGCTGGATCTCGACGAGCGCGAGCGGCTGGTCGCCGATCTGGGCGACACCTATGCCATGATCCTGCGCAATCACGGCCTGCTGACCTGCGGGCGCAGCGTCGCCGAGGCCTTCACCATCATGTTCTATCTGCAGAAGGCCTGCGAGGCGCAGATCGCCGCGATGTCGAGCGGCGCCGAGCTGGCCATGGTGCCGCCGGATGTGGCGGAGCATGCCGCCCAGCAGTTCGAGCGCGGCGGCGAGAAGAGCGCCAGCCGGCCCTGGCAGGCGTTGCTGCGTACGCTCGACCGGGAGGATACGAGCTATCGCGACTGAGTGGCGCGACTGACTGGCGCGGTTGGCCGGCCCGGCTGACTGGCGGATGGGCAGTTGACCGGCTTTTGGGCAGGCTGACGCCTCCGGCGCGCCACCTGAATGCCGGAAGCACCGCGCGGCGCTGCAGGCGATGTGTCATAACCTTCTGATTTAAAATGAATTTTCGGCCCGTGGCGATTATTCGCGACAAAGATGCTGGGTGCCGCGCGAAACGGACCGGCTTTTGCGTAGTGGGTGCCCGGCCCGGCGGCGTTGAAAATTGGCGTTGAACACTGGCGTTGAATAGGGGATGGGGTGAGATGGTGCTGCCGAAGGCAGATGTCGTTCTGAAGAACGGCAGGATTTTTCAGGGGCTTCAGGACGGTTTCGTGGAGGCCTTGGCGGTCTGGAAGGGCCGCGTGCTGGCCGCCGGCAAGAGTTCCGAGATCGAGGCGCTGGTCGGCCCCGCCACCAAGGTCATCGACCTTGCGGGCCGCTGCGCCACGCCCGGCATCAATGACGGCCACCAGCATCTGCTGCCGTTCGGCATGGGGCTGCGCCAGGTCGATCTGTCGGCCAGCCAGGTGAAGACGCTGGATGAGGTGCTGGCCCGCGTGAAGGCCTTCGTGGACAAGGCGAAGCCGGGCGAGTGGATCTTCGGCGGCCGCTACGACCATTTCCATCTGGACGTGAAGCGCCACCCGTTCCGCGAGGAGCTGGACAAGGTCTCGCCGAACAATCCGGTCTATATCAAGCGCACCTGCGGCCATATGGGCGTTGCCAATTCGATGGCGCTGAAGCTGGCCGGTATCGACGAGAAGACGCCGCAGCCGACCGGCGGCTTCATCGAGACGCAGAATGGCCGGCTGACCGGCCTGATGCAGGAACGCGCGCAGGAACTGGTCACCAGGGCGATGCCGCCGCTGCCGATCGCCGATCTGGTGCGCGGCATCGAGGAGGGCGGCAATGTGTTCCGCAGCTACGGCATCACCAGCGTGATGGATGCCGGCGTCGGCCTAGTGCAGGGCTATGACCATTACCTGGCCTATCAGGAGGCGCGCCGCCAGCGCCGACTGCCGGTGCGGACCTACATGTCGCTGACCGGCGGCCCGGCGGGCGTCATGGACAAGGCCTTCCCGCAGGGGCTGATGACCGGTGTCGGCGACGAATATCTGAAGGTCGGGTCGGTGAAGCTGTTCACCGATGGCAGCGCCGGCGGCAAGACGGCGGCGATGCGCCATCCCTACAAATGCTCCTGTGGCTCCATCGGCATCTTCATCTACAGCGATGGCGAACTGAACGACTGGGTCGAGAAATACAACGCTCTCGGCTACCAGCTCTCCATCCACGCCATTGGCGATGCAGCCATCGACCAGGCGGTGAACGCGGTCGAGGCGGCGAATGCGAAGAACCCGGTCGCCGGCAAGCGCCACCGGGTCGAGCATTGCGGCTTCACCACGCCGGACCAGATATCCGCGATGAAGCGCCTGGGCATGATCCCGGCGCCGCAGCCGATCTTCATCTACGAGTTCGGCGACCTCTATATCGAGGTGCTGGGCGAGGAACGGCCGGCGCAATCCTACCCGATGAAGGACTGGATCGCGGCCGGGCTGCACCCCATCGCCAGCTCAGATTCGCCGGTATCCGACTTCAATCCGATGAAAAATCTCTATGAGATGGTGACGCGCAAGACGGATCGCGGCACGGTGATGGGTGCGGATCAGTGCATCACCACCGAACAGGCGATCAGCGCGATGACCTATAATGGCGCCTATGGCAGTTTCTCGGAGCATGTGAAGGGCACGCTGGCACCGGGCATGCTGGCCGACATCGCGGTGTTCGACCGCGACCTGTTCGCCGTAGCGCCAGAGGACATCCTGCCGGCGCTGGCCGATATCACCCTCATCGACGGCGAGATCGTTCACGACCGCAAGGGCGAGGTGTTGCAGTGACCGACCGGCACATGAAAGTCTGATCCGATGTCACGACACATCGCCCACCGCCTGCTGATCTCCATTCCCGTGCTGTTCGGCGTGCTGCTGATCGGCTTCCTGCTGCTGCAGGTCGTCCCCACCGACCCGGCCACGGTGCTGGCCGGCCCGACCGCGACCGCCGCCGATGTCGAGGCGCTGCGTGAATCGCTGGGGCTGAACGAGCCGCTCTGGTACCAGTTCGGGCTCTATATCTTCCGCGTGCTGCAGCTCGATCTCGGCCGCTCGATCATCAGCAATTCCACCGTGGTCAGCGAACTGGCCAACACGGTCGGCCCGACCGTCGAACTGATGCTCGCCAGCCTGATCTGGGCGGTGCCGCTGGGCATCCTGATGGGCACTGTGGCCGCCGTGCGCCGGGGCCGGGTGACCGACCGTATCGTCATGGCCTTTTCGGTCGCCGGCGTGTCGATGCCGATCTTCTGGTTCGGGTTGATGCTGATCCAGTATGTCGGCTTCAAGATGGAGCTGCTGCCGTTCCAGGGCCGTGGCGGACCGCTGTGGTCGATCGACGGGCTGCGCCATATCGCGCTGCCGGCGATCACGCTGGGCGGCGTGTTCATCGGCCCGGTCGCGCGCATGACCCGCACCTCGCTGCTGGAGGTGCTGAACGCCGATTTCGTGCGCACCGCCCGCGCCAAGGGCGCGCCGGAGACCCGGGTGGTGGTGAAGCACGCGCTGCGCAACGCGCTGATCCCCATCGTCACGCTGGTCGGCTTGCAGATCGGCTTCCTGCTGGGTGGTGCTGTGGTGACCGAGACCATGTTCGCCTGGCCCGGCGTCGGCCGGCTGGCGGTCGGCGCCATCGTGTCCAGCGACTTCCCGCTGGCGCAGGGTGCCATCCTGCTGCTCGCGGTCTCTTTCCTGCTGGTGAACCTGATCGTGGACGTGCTGTATGCCTATCTCGACCCGCGCGTCGGGCGGAAATAGGGGGCGACGAGAATGACCGACGCAACCCAGACCCTGTCGCCCGCTGCCGCCCCCGGGCCGGCCAGCACCCAGACGATCAAGCGGCTGTCGGCCTGGCAGCGCCTGCTGCGCGACAAGCCGGCGGTGATTGCCGGGACGTTCCTGCTGCTGGTGGTGCTGGCGGCGATCTTCGCGCCCTATCTGACGCCGTTCGATCCCTACGACACCAACATGCGGGTGCGGCTGCGCCCGCCCGGCGGCGACTATCTGCTGGGCACCGACGCGCAGGGCCGCGATATGGTGACGCGGCTGCTCTACGGCATCCGCACGACGCTGCTGATCGGCTTCTGCGGCGTCATGCTGGGCGGGACGATCGGCGCGGTGATGGGCATCGTGGCGGCGTTCTACAAGCGCCTCGACAACCTCATCATGCGGGTGGTGGACGTGCTGCTGTCCTTCCCATCGATCCTGTTCGGTCTGGCCATCGCCGCCGTGCTGGGGGCGGGCATCACCAGCCTGATCATCGCCCTGACCATCGCTGCCGTGCCAACCGTGGCGCGCATTGCCCGCGGTGCCGCCACCGTGGTCATGCAGAATGAGTATATGGAGGCGGGCCGCGCCATCGGCCTGTCGGACTGGACGCTGATCTGGCGCTATCTGGCGCTGAACTGCCTGTCGGCGATCTTCGTGTACCTCACCCTGCAGTTCGGCCAGACCATCCTGCTGGGGGCGGCGCTCAGCTTCCTGGGGCTGGGCGCGCAGCCGCCGACGGCGGAGCTGGGCACGATGGCCGCCGAGGGGCGCAATTTTCTGTTCTTCGCACCGCATGTCTCGACCATTCCAAGCTTCGCGATCTTCCTGATCGTGCTGGCCTTCAATGTGTTGGGCGATGCGTTGCGCGACGTCCTCGATCCGCGGATGAGGCAATAAAGCCGCGACGGGGAGACGAAGGCCCGCCGCCGGCGGGGCTGGCGAAAGCCAAACATGAGAACGAGGAGGCTTAGATGAAGTTACGGAACACAGTTTGGATGGCGGCGGGCGTTGCCGTCGCGGCGGCGACGGGGTTCGCTGCCCCGGCGATGGCGCAGAAGGAAATCTCGATCATCCGGACCATCGATACGGACCGCTACGATCCGCATCGCTCCACCGCCCGTTCGGCGGCGGAAATCCTGTTCATGGTCGGCGATACGCTGGTCGCGCTGGACTATGACCTGAAGACCGTGAAGCCGGGCCTGGCGAAGAGCTGGACGGTCTCGGAGGATGGCAAGACCTACACCTTCAACCTGAAGGAAGGCGTGAAGTTCTGCTCCGGCAAGGAATTCACCGCGCAGGACGTGGTGGACACCATCAACCGCTGGCGCGATCCGGCCACCAAGGGCGTCGTCACCTGGCGCGCCGGCCCGGTCAAGGAAGTCCGCGCCAAGGACAAGCTGACGGTCGAGTACGAGCTGACCAAGCCGTATTCGGAACTGCTGTTCCAGATGACGCAGCACTTCCACACCATCATCAATGTCGATCAGGTGAAGAAGCTTGGCGACGATTTCGGTGTGAAGGGTCTGGATACCACCGGCCCGTTCTGCTTCGACAGCTGGGAACCGCGCAACCAGACCGTGCTGACCAAGCACAAGGGCTATAACTGGGGCCCGGACTTCTATAAGAACAAGGAAGCCCAGGTCGATAAGATCACCTGGAAGATCGTGCCGGAAGAGAGCACCCGCGTCGCCTCGCTGCAGACCGGCCAGGCCGATGCCAGCCAGTATGTGCCCTACTGGTCGCTCGATCAGTTCAAGGCCAACTCCAAGATGTCGGTGACCCAGGCCGAGGCCTATTTCTGGACCTACTTCATGGGCTTCAAGATCACCCGCGAGCTGATGGGTGACGTGCGCGTCCGCCAGGCGATGAACCTGGCCGTCGATGTCGAGGCGATCACCGATGCGGTGACCTTCGGCTATGCCACCCCGGCCAACACCTACATCTCGCCGGAAGTGCTGGACTTCGACAAGTCGGTGAAGACCGACACCTACAGCTATGACCCGGCCAAGGCAGCAGCCCTGCTGGACGAGGCTGGCTGGAAGCTGGGCGGTGACGGGTTCCGCTACAAGGACGGCAAGAAGCTGGCCCCGCTGGTCTATGGCTTCACCGACACCTGGCGCCAGATCGTCGAGGCGGTGCAGGGCGACCTGCGCAAGGTCGGCATCGACCTGCAGATCCAGCTGTTCGACGCCACCGTCGTCTGGGGCAAGCTGGCGACGCAGGAGTTCGACATCTTCACCATGTCGTTCCCCTATGTCTCCACCGGCGATGCGATGAACCTGTATTTCCGCTCGGCCAACATGCCGACTCCGAACCGCGTCAACTGGGACGACAAGGAGACCGACGCGCTGCTGGAGGCGGGTTCCTCCGCGCTGACCGACAAGGCGCGTGCCGAGGCCTTCGGCAAGGTGCTGCACAAGGTGCATGACGCCGCCGTGTGGATCCCGCTCTACCACGAGCCGCTGTACACCGTTGCCGGCGCGAAGATGCAGCCGGTGCGTGCGCACGGCATCTATGGTGCCGGTTTCTACAAGGGCATCGACCTCGCCCTGAAGTAATCGCGAACCGTCCGGGCGTGTCACCTTGGGACATATCCTGGGGCACGCCCGGACGGGCCTTTTTCGAGAAGTGATTCGTTAGAAAATTTACGACTAAACGGGGATGGACGGATTATGCAGACGATTGTGATCCGCAACGCCGACTACGTGATTGCCTGGGACGAGGCGTCGGGCAGCCATGCCTATCTGGAAGGTGCTGACGTCGCCTTCCAGGGCAACCAGTTCAGCTTCGTCGGCAAGGGCTATGCCGGCGCCGCCGATCGGGAGATCGACGGGCGCGGCCTGATGCTGATGCCAGGCCTCGTGAACATCCATTCCCACCCGACCTCTGAGCCCGGCAACAAAGGCCTGCTGGAGGAGCTGGGCAGCCCGCGCCTTGGCCAGTCCTCGCTGTATGAATTCATGCCGGTGTTCCGGCTCGACCCGAATGCGGCGCGCGCGGCCAGCATGGTGGCGATGAGCGAGCTGCTGAAAAGCGGCGTCACCACCATCACCGACCTGTCCGGCGCGCGCGAAGGCTGGGCTGATGACATGGCCTCGACCGGCATGCGCGCGGTGCTGTGCCCGATGTACCGTTCCGCCGCCTGGACCACGAAGGATGGCCATTCGGTCGAATATCAGTGGGACGAGGCCGCTGGCAAGCAGGCCATGCAGCGCGCGCTGGATGTTGTCGATGCGGCGGCGAAGCATCCGTCCGGTCGCATTTCCGGCATGCTGGGGCCGTCGCAGATCGACACCTGCACCGCCGATCTGATCCGCGACAGCTATGACGCAGCCGCCGAGCGCGGCATTGCCGTGCAGCTGCATGCGGCGCAGAGCGTGGTCGAGTTCAACGAGATCACCCGCCGCCACGGCAAGACGCCGATCGAATGGCTGGACTCGCTGGGCGTGCTGGGGCCGCAGATGATCATCGGCCATGGCATCTTCCTGAACGATCATCCCTGGCTGCACTGGCCGCAGGCCGACGATTTCGCGTTGCTGGCGGGCTCCGGCGCCTCGGTCGCGCACTGTCCGACCGTGTTCTCGCGCCGCGGCATCGCGCTGAACTGGGTGCACCGCTATGTGAAGGCCGGCATCAATCTGGGTCTCGGCACCGACACCTTCCCGCACAACATGATCGACGAGATGCGCATGGCCTGCCTGGCCGCGCGCATCCTGAAGGGCGACTTCACCGGCGCCTCCACCGCGGAAGTGTTCATGGCCGCCACGGTGGGCGGGGCGACGGCGCTGAAGAAGCCGGATATCGGCCGCGTCGCGGTCGGCATGAAGGCCGACTTCTCGCTGGTCGATCTGTCGCATCCCTATATGCAGCCGCTGCGCGAGCCGCTGCGCAGCCTGATCTATTCGACCTCCGACCGGGCCGTGCGCGACGTCTATGTCGATGGCCAGCAGGTGGTCAGCGACGGCAAGGTTCTGACCATCGATATCGAGGCCGCCATCGAAACCCTGCGCGAGGCGCAGGCCCGTACCATCGCCACCGTGTCCGAACGCGACTGGGCCAAGCGCCAGGTCGAGGACATGTCGCCGATGGTGTTCCCCGTCAAATCCGCCCTGTCCAGCCCGCAGCCGGTGATCAAGAGCGCCTGATGAGCGAAACCGCTTCCCCGCCGACCGAAACCGCCCCGCCGACGCTCGAGCCGCTGCTCGATGTGCGCGGCCTGGTGACCGAATTCCATTCCAGCGAAGGCGTGTTCAAGGCCGTCGATGGCGTCAGCTTCTCCGTCTCGCGCGGCGAGACGCTGGGCATCGTCGGCGAATCCGGCTGTGGCAAGAGTGTCACCTCGCTGTCGGTCATGGGGCTGATCCCGCGCCCGCCGGGGAAGATTCCGGCCGGCGAGATCGTCTTTGAGGGGCGCGACCTGCTGACGCTCTCGGCGCGCCAGATGCGCGATGTGCGCGGCAACGACATCTCGATGATCTTCCAGGAGCCGATGACCAGCCTGAACCCGGTCTATACGGTCGGCCAGCAGATCATGGAAGGCATCCTGCTGCATGAGGACATCTCGGAGGCGGACGCGCGCGCGCGGGCCATCGAGATGCTGCGCCTGGTGCGTATCCCCTCGCCGGAAGGCCGGGTGGACGATTACCCGCACCAGATGTCGGGCGGCATGCGCCAGCGCGTGATGATCGCCATGGCGCTGGCCTGCAATCCGAAGCTGCTGATCGCCGACGAGCCGACGACGGCGCTGGACGTGACCATCCAGGCGCAGATCCTTGATCTGATGCGCGACCTGCGCGAGCGCACCGGCACGGCGATCATGCTGATCACCCATGATCTGGGCGTGATTGCGGAGCTCGCCGACCGGGTTGTCGTCATGTATGCCGGCAAGGTGGTGGAGGAGGCGCGCGTCGGAGACCTGTTCACCGACCCGCAGCATCCCTACACGCTGGGCCTGCTGGGCTCGATCCCGAAGATGGATGTGGATGAGGTGCGCCTCGCCACCATCGAGGGCAGCGTGCCGAACCCCTACAACATGCCGGCGGGCTGCAAGTTCAATCCGCGCTGCCCCTTTGCCGACGACAAATGCCGGCAGGAAGTGCCAGCGCTGATCGAGGTGAAGCCCGGTCACAAGGTCGCCTGCTGGAAGGCACCGCTCGAAGACACCATCCTGTGAGGCGCGAGATGAACGAGCAGAGCACTCCCGGCGCCCGCAAGGCGATCCTGAAAGTCGAACGGCTGGTGAAGCATTTCCCGATCACCAAGGGAATCGTGCTGCAGAGCCAGGTCGGCGCCGTGAAGGCGGTCGATGATGTCAGCTTCCATATCAATGAGGGCGAGACGCTGGCCGTGGTCGGGGAATCGGGCTGCGGCAAATCGACGACCGGCCGCCTGATCATGCGGCTGATCGAGCCGACCTCGGGCAGCGTCGAATTCGACGGCACCGACATCACCACCCTGAAGGGGCGAGAGATGCGGATGATCCGCCGGCAGATCCAGATCATCTTCCAGGATCCCTATGCGTCGCTGAATCCGCGCATGACGGTCGGCGACATCATCGCTGAGCCGCTGGAAGTGCACGGCATCGCGCACGGCAAGGAAAAGCGCGCGCGGGTCGAGGAATTGCTGAAGGTCGTCGGCCTGTCGCCCTGGCACATGGTGCGCTATCCGCACGAATTCTCCGGCGGCCAGCGCCAGCGCATCGGCGTCGCCCGCGCGCTCGCCGTGAATCCGAAGCTGATCGTGTGCGACGAGCCGGTCTCGGCGCTGGACGTGTCGATTCAGGCGCAGGTGGTGAATCTGCTGCAGGATCTGCAGACCCAGTTCGGCCTCGCTTACATGTTCATCGCCCATGATCTGGCGGTGGTGAAGCACATCGCCGACCGGGTCGCGGTCATGTATCTCGGCAAGATCGTCGAACTGGCGGACAAGAAGACGCTCTACGATTCGCCGCGCCATCCCTACACCCAGGCGCTGCTGTCGGCGATCCCGGTGCCCGACCCGTCGGTGAAGCCGGAGCGCATGCTGCTGGATGGCGACGTACCCAGCCCGATCAACCCGCCGTCCGGCTGCCGCTTCCACACCCGCTGTCCGCATGCGCGCGAGCGCTGCAAAGTCGAGGATCCGGCCTTCCTGGATATCGGCGGCGGGCATCAGGTGGCCTGCCATTTCTGGAACGAGATCGAGGTGCCGAAGGCGGTGAAGGCAATCAAGGCCGGCAACGCGTCGGACCATTATCTGCCGCGGCTGGAAGCCTATCGCAAGGCGACCGAGAAGATGAAGGCGGCCGCCGAGAAGGCCGGCTGACATAAAGGCGACGCATAAAGGCGACAGGGGAGGCGAGGATGGCTGATTTCGACCTGGTGATCCGTGGCGGGACCGTCGTCACGGCCTCCGACACGGTGGTCTGCGATGTCGGCGTGAAGGACGGCGTGATCGTCGCGCTGGGCAGCAGCCTGGCGAAGGGCGCGCGTGAGATCGACGCCACCGGCAAGCTGGTGCTGCCCGGCGGCATCGACAGCCATGTCCATGTCGATCAGCTCTCCTCCAGCGGCGCCTATACCGCCGACACTTTCCTGTCCGGCACGCGTTCGGCGATGTGCGGCGGCACCACCGGCATCATCCCCTTCGCCGCCCAGTACAAGGGCCAGAGCCTGCGCCAGACGGTCGAGGATTATCACGCCAAGGCCGATGGCCAGGCGATGACCGACTATGCCTTCCACCTGATCATCTCCGACCCGACGGAGAGCGTCATCGGGCAGGAGCTGCCGGCCCTCATCAAGGACGGCTATACCTCCTTCAAGATCTACCTGACCTATGACGCGCTGAAGCTAAACGACCGGCAGTTCCTGGAAGTGCTGGCCGCAGCCCGCCGCGAGGGCGCCATGGTCATGGTGCATGCCGAGAACCACGACATGATCGCCTGGCTGTCGGAAAAGCTGCTGGAATTCGGCCATACCGCGCCGAAATTCCACCGCGTCGCGCATGCCAACATCGCCGAAGGCGAGGCGACCAACCGCGCCATCGCGCTGGCGGAGCTGGTGGACCAGCCGATCCTGATGGTGCATGTCTCGGCGAAGGAGGCCATCGATCGTATCCGCGAGGCCAAGGCGCGCGGCGTGAAAGTGTTCGCCGAGACCTGCCCGCAATATCTGTTCCTGACCGAGGATGATCTCGACAAGGACGGGTTCGAGGGTGCCAAATGTATGTGCTCGCCGCCGCCGCGCGACAAGGCGAACCAGGAATTTGTCTGGCAGGGGCTGGCTGATGGCACGTTCGACGTGTTCTCCTCCGACCATGCGCCCTACCGCTATGACAGCCCGACCGGCAAGCGCGTCGGCGGCGCCGATACCAGCTTCAAGAAGGTGGCGAACGGCGTGCCGGGGCTGGAAATCCGCATGCCGATGCTGTTCAGCGCCGGCGTGCTGACCGGGCGCATCGACATCAACAAGTTCGTCGCACTCTGCTGCACCAACCCGGCCAAGATGTACGGCCTCTACCCGCGCAAGGGCACCATCGCGGTCGGCGCCGATGCCGATATCGCGATCTGGGACGCGGAAAAGAAGGTCACCATCTCCATCGACATGCTGCATGACGATATGGACTACACCCCCTATGAGGGGCATGAGGTGACCGGCTGGCCGATCATCAGCATGGTGCGCGGCACCATCGTCTGGAACGATGGCGAGGTTCTCGCCAAACCCGGCGACGGCAAATTCCTGCGCTGCGACGTGCCCGCCACCGCGCGGCCGCGCGGCACCAGCGTTCACGGCTTCAACCCGACTTCGGGCGACTACATCAAGTTCTGACAGAGGATATAAGAAAATGGCCCGCATCCTGACCGCCGCCGCCGCCCAGATGGGCCCCATCGCGCGCGCTGAATCCCGCACCTCCTGCGTCAACCGCATGATCGAGATGATGCGCGAGGCGAAGTCGCGCGGCGTGCGCTACATGGTGTTCCCGGAACTGGCGCTGACCACCTTCTTCCCGCGCTGGTACATGGAGGACTGGAAGGAGGTCGAGACCTTCTTCGAAAAGCAGATGCCGACCAAGGAAGTGCTGCCGCTGTTCGAGAAGGCGGCGGGGTGGGGCATCGGCTTCTATCTGGGCTATGCCGAGCTGACCGAGGATGGCCACCATTTCAACACCTCGATCCTGGTGAACGACAAGGGCCGTATCGTCGGCAAGTACCGCAAGGTACATCTGCCCGGCCATTCCGAGCATGAGCCGCAGCGTCCCTGGCAGCATCTGGAGAAGCGCTATTTCGAGCCGGGCGATCTCGGCTTCCCGGTCTGGCGCACCATGGGTGCCATCCATGGCATGGCGATCTGCAACGACCGCCGCTGGCCGGAAACCTACCGCTCGATGAGCCTGCAGGGGGCCGAGATCATCTCGCTCGGCTACAACACGCCGGACGAGAACACCTCCGCCTTCGAGCCGAAGCATCTGCGCAACTTCCACAACGACCTCGTCGTGCAGGCCAGCGCCTATCAGAATTCCTGCTATGTCATCGCCACCGCGAAGGCCGGCATCGAGGAAGGTGTCGGCATGATCGGCGGCTCGCTGATCGCGCAGCCCTCGGGCGAGATCGTTGCCAAGGCGCAGACGCTGGAGGACGAGCTGATCGTCGCCGATCTGCGCCTCGACCTGGTGCAGATGGGCAAGGAGACGGTGTTCAACTTCGCCAAGCACCGCCGTATCGAGCATTATGGCCGCATCACCAGCCAGACCGGCGTCACCCTGCCGCCGGAAGCCGAGATCGAGGGCGAGGACGTGCTGTCCGGCAAGTGAAGGGGAGCCTCACTTTCCTTCGCCCCGGAAGGGTAGAGGCCAAGGGGGATTATAAAAGGTCCCTCGCCCCGGAAGGGGAGAGGGATGACGAGGCTTGGCGAAGGAACTGAGCCTAGCCGAGGCTGGGTGAGGGGAGACCGGTTCCGTCCTTGGCCTTCCCCCTCACCCAGCTCCGCCTAATCTCGGCTGCCGCCTCGATAAGGCTGCGCAACCCTCTCCCCCCCTTTGGCAAACGATAGCTGATGGCGATAGGTCGCCATCAGCGGGGGGCGAGGGATAGATTATGACGGGAGAGTTTTTTTCAGGAGGCAAGGCGCCATGAAGATCCTGGTCATCAATCCGAACACCACCCAGTCGATGACCGACACCATCGGTCATGCGGCGGCGAAGGCGGCGGCACCCGGCACGGTCACGGTGACGGTGCAGCCGGACAAGGGGCCGGTCTCCATCGAAAGCCAGTATGACAGCGCGTTCTGCGTGCCCGGCATGCTGGAGATCATCAAGGCGGCGGAGGAAGAGGGCGGCTATGCCGGCTATGTCGTCGCCTGCTTCCGCGATCCGGGGCTGGAGGCGGCGCGCGAGATCGCGACCGGCCCGGTGATCGGCATCTGCGAGGCGGCGATGCATGCGGCCTCGATGCTCGGCAAGGGCTTCTCGGTGGTCAGCACCCTGAAGCGCTCGGCCAAGGTGCAGTACGACCTCGCCCGCAAATATGGCTTCATCGACCAGCTGATGAGTGTGCGCGCCGCCGGCGTGCCGGTGCTGGAACTGGAGGACGCGCATTCCGGGGCCGCCGACAAGGTGAAGGCGGAGACGCTGAAGGCGATCGAGGAAGATGGCGCCGAATGCGTGCTGCTGGGCTGCGCCGGCATGGTCGATCTGGCGCAGCGCCTGACCCAGGAAACCGGTATCCCGGTGATGGATGGCGTCACGGTTGCGGTGAAGATGGTGGAGGCGCTGGCCGGGCTCGGCCTCGGCACCTCGAAGATCGTGTCCTATGCCCCGCCGCGAGAGAAGCCCTATACCGGCGCCTTTGCGGGGAATGCGCCCGGCCCGGTTCGGAAAAAGGCGGCGGAATAGAAAAGCTCCCCCCGTCATTCCCGCCCGTCATCCCGATGAGGGGAGCGGGAATCCACGGGTCGGCTGTCCCCATTGTCGGTGTAGGCAACCTAGCGTGGGCCTCTATCGGGCGAACCCGTCAGAGGCGACGCAAAAGATAACGTGGGATTACGGTGCGGGTTCCAACTCATGGACCGGAACCACGCGCACGGTGCTGCCGTCGGCGGTCAGCGCCAGCCGGCCGTGCTTCAGCGCCAGCGCGTCGGCGCCGAAAATCTCCCGGCGCCAGCCGCGCAGGGCGGGCGTATCGGCATTGTCGTCGGCGGCGATGGCCTCCAGGTCGGCGCTGTTGGCGACCAGCTTCTGCGCCGCCTGATATTCCTCGCAGCGCAGCTTCAGCAGCACTTTCAGCAGTTCCAGGATCGGGCCGCGCCCGGCCGGCAGGTCGATCTTCTGCGGCAGTTCCGGGCGCTGCTCCTTCGGCAGGTCGAGCCCGCGCTGGGCCGCTTCCAGCAGCTGCCGGCCCATCGCGCCCTCGGCGAAGCCCTTGGACAGCGCGCGGATCTTGGCCAGCTCGTCGGCATTGTTCGGCACCCGCGCGGCGATCTCCAGCAGTGCCTCGTCGCGCAGCAGGCGGTTGCGCGGCAGGTCGCGCTTGCGCGCCTCGATCTCGCGCCAGGCCGCAATCTCGCGCAGGATGGCCAGGAATTTGGTGCTGTTGGTGCGCGGCTTCAGCCGGCGCCAGCTGTCCATCGGGTCGGCATCGTAGGTGGCGGGGTTGCTCAGCACCGCCATCTCCTCGTCCAGCCAGGAGGCGCGGCCATTCTTTTCCAGCGTCGCCGACAGCTTGTCGTAGATGACGCGCAGATGAGTCACATCGGCCAGCGCATAGTCCAGCTGGTGCGTCGCCAGCGGCCGGTGCGACCAGTCGGTGAAGCGCGAGCTCTTGTCGATGCGGGCATTGGCCAGCCGGGTCGCCAGCGTCTCATAGCCGACCGAATCGCCAAAGCCGCAGACCATCGCGGCGACCTGGGTGTCGAACAACGGTGCGGGCACCACGCCGGTCAGCTGGTAGAAAATCTCGATATCCTGCCGGGCGGCGTGGAACACTTTCAGGATGCCGGGATCGGCCAGCAGGTCGAATACCGGTTTCAGGTCGATGCCTGCTGCCAGCGGGTCGATGGCGGCGGCGGCGTCCGGGCCGGCGATCTGGATCAGGCAGAGTTGCGGGTAGTAGGTCTTCTCCCGCATGAACTCGGTATCGACGGTGATGTAGTCGGCCGCGGCAAGACCGCGGCAAAAGACGGCGAGCGTCTTCGAATCGGTGATGAGTGTCGTCATCCCCGTCTCATAACATTCGCGGGCGCGTCGGCAAAGCCGTATCAGGCCACCTCGAGCCGTGTCCGGCCGCGCTTGCAGTCATACATGCGCCGGTCGGCGCGCTCCAGCAGCGCCTCGGGGCTGTCATCGGGCGAGAAGGCGACGGCGCCGACACTGGCCGTCACCGAGATCGCGATGCCGTCATGCACGATGGTCACCTGCTCCAACGCCTGCGCGATGTCGCGCACGCGGCGGAAGCCCTGCGCCGCGCTGGTGCGGGTCAGCAGGGCCGCGAATTCGTCGCCGCCCAGCCGGCCGACGCTGTCATGCTGGCGCACCTTGTGGGACAGCAGCCCGGCGATCTCGCGTAGCACGGCGTTGCCGGCGGCATGGCCATAGGTGTCGTTGATCTTCTTGAAGTCGTCGATATCGACATAGATCAGCACGCCGCCGATACCGGTGCGCTGCGCCTCGGCCAGCCCCACGCTGACCTGGCGGTTGAAGCCGCGCCAGTTGAACAGACCAGTCAGATCGTCGTTCAGGCTCAGCGCCTCCAGCTTCTCGATCTCGGCCTGCTGCGCCTTGATGATGCGCTCTGCCTCGGCGAGGGCAAGGGCGAGGCGCAGCACATCGCTGCGCCGGCTTTCATCCGTCGGCAGCGGCGTGGCGCCCAGCAGGCGCGCCGTCTCGGAGAGCCAGAGCTCGATATGGCGGTCGAGCCGCGGCTGCTCCTCGCCCCAGGGGGCCGGCAGCGTAACCGGTGCGCTGTTCTGGGCGGGCGGCAGGATCGTGACGGTAGAGTGCAGGCTCATGGCGAAGGTCCGCTCGTTGAAACGATAGTCGTTCCCCATGGAGCAAGCGCCGTGCCATCTTTTAAGTCATTGATTTATTGTGTTCATTCAAAGTATCTGAATATCGCTGGGCGGAGGTTGCCCGGCAAAAGCTACCCCCTGCCCGCGGTACTAGCGTCCACTCTTGCCTAGGCTAGACGGTCCCGGGACTCCTTGCCGGCAAAGAACGCGTCCAGATTGTCCAGCGCCCGGAAGCCCATGGCGTGGCGGGTTTCCAGCGTGGCGCTGCCGATATGCGGCAGCAGGAAGCAGTTGGGAAGGTCGCGGTAGCCCGGATGGATGTTCGGTTCGTTCTCGAACACGTCCAGCCCGGCGGCGGCCAGCTTGCCGGATTTCAGTGCTGCGATCAGCGATTCGTCATGCACGATGTTGCCGCGCGCGGTGTTCACCACAACCGCGCCGTCCGGCAGGCGGGCGATCCGGTCGGCATTCAGGAAATGATAGGTCTCCTTGCTCGACGGGCAGTTGATCGACAGGAAGTCGGCGACGCTCAGCAGCTCTTCGGGATCTTCGTGGTAGATCGCCCCCTGCTCCAGCTCCGGTGCCAGGCGGCTGCGGTTGTTGTAGTGGATTTCCATCTCGAAGCCGCGCGCCCGCTGCGCCACGGCGCGGCCGATGCGCCCCATGCCGAGGATGGCCAGTCGCTTGCCGGTGACATGCACGCCCAGCATGCCGGTCGGTTCCCAGCGGCCCCAGCGGTCCTCGCGGATCGTCCGCTCGCCCTCATAGGCGCGCCGCGCAGCGGCCAGCAGCAGCAGGAAGGTAATGTCGGCGGTGGCGTCGGTCAGCACGTCCGGCGTGTTGGTGACGGCCAGGCCGCGCGTCTTTGCGGCGGCGAGGTCGATATGGTCGTGCCCGACCGAGAAGGTGGCGACGATCTTCACCTCCGGAGGCAGCGTTTCGATGACAGCGGCCGGCAGCTTCTCGGTGGAGCAGACCAGGATGCCGTCATGGCCGGCGCTCTCCCGCACCAGCCGGTCGGCATCGAACACGTTGTCGGCCGGATTCAGGGTCGCGTCATAGTCGCGCGTGATCCGCGCCTCGACGGCATCGGGCAGTTTGCGCGTGACCAGGATGCGCGGGCGTTGGCCATGGGGCTGACTGGGGCGCTGCTGCGGGGACGTCGATGCCATGAAACCTCCTTATTGCTGTTGCCAAGCTATTGCCCGTGAACCTGTTTGGCTGAACATGCTTCTTGAGGCATCCGTTTGCGGATGCGCTTGCCTGGCCAGTTCGGCACTATAGCGTGGATGGCACCGGGGCAAGAGGCAACCGCCACATGACCGGCCAGCGCGCCGAAGGAGAAATGAATGGCTTGGCGATATGGAGTACGGCTTGGCGTGGCGGCGGTTGCGCTGCTGGCGGCGGGCGCCGCGCAGGCCTACGAAATCGCACCGCACCGCGCGGTCTATCGCATGGCGCTGGCCAAGGCGACGTCTGGCAGCGGCATCGCCAATGCGGAAGGCGCCATGGCGCTGGAGTGGGGCGAAAGCTGCGAAGGCTGGACGGTCGAGCAGCGCTACCGCCTGCGGCTGGGCTATGCCCAGGGCGGCGAATCCGATGTCGCAGTTTCCTTCGCGACCTATGAGGCGAAGGATGGCAGCGGCTACCGCTTCTTCATCGAACGCGCCCGGCCGGGCGACGTGCCGGAGAATATCAGCGGCCGGGCGGTGCGCACTGACAAGGGCGTCCGCGCCGATTTCGAGGCGCCGGAAGCCGTCACCCTCGACCTGCCGCTGGAGGTTCTGTTCCCGACCCAGCACAGCATCAGCATCCTCGATGCCGCCGAGGCCGGCCGGAAATTCGTCAGCGGCATGGTGTTCGACGGCAATGAGGTGGAGGAGGCGACGGAGATCACCGCCCTGATCGGCAAGCCGATCCCGGCCCCCGCCGAGGGGGACGTGCTGCTGCGCCGCCCGTCCTGGCCGGTACGGCTGGCCTTCTTCGGCCCTGATGGCGCGCCGGGCGGCCTGCCGGATTACGAAATGGGCATCCGGCTCTACGACAATGGCATCGTTACCGAGATGAAGCTGGATTATGGCGACTTCGTCGTGAATGCGACCCTCGACACGCTGGAGGCGCTGCCGAAGCCGGGATGCTGACCCGCGCTTTCGGGCAGTTGTGCGCGCTTTCCTCCACCGCTAGCGTTCTCTCATAAGAATAAAGAATCGAGAGGGAAGGGGTGCGAATGGGGGTGTACCGGTGCCTTACGGTCGTTGGCGCTTTGCTGCTGATGACGGCAGGGCCGGCTTTTGCCGGGGGCGGCAGAGGCGGGAGCAATGAAGCTGACCGGCTGCGGCTGGACCAGCAGGCCTATGGCCTGTTGCGCATCGAATGGGGGCAGTATGCCCATCTCAACGACATCACAATGCTGCGCGGCGACGTCACCTGCGACGGGCGGGAAGATCGCGTGCTCGGCTGGCTCGACCAGGACAGCCCGGAAGGGCTGTTCTACCGGGTGATGCTGGCAACCGATGCGGTCGGCGAGGCGGAGGCGTTCTCGGTGCTGGGCGACATGGCCGCGATGTCCGTCAGCCTGCCGGCGGACCGCAAGGGGGCGGACCATATGGACGCAGCTGAGCCGCTGCTGTGTGCGCGCGGCGATCTGCCGGAGGTCACGATACGGATGGAGGATCGCCTGCCGGATGCCGAGGCCGCGGCGCTGACCGGCATCGAAGGCACCTGCGGCACGGCGATCCGCCTCGATGACGGGCTGTGCGATTCGATCCGGCTGTTCTGGCTGCGCCGCCCGGTGGATGGCGAGCGCTTCGTGCTCCACCGCAACTGAGGCCGGCCGCATGTGGCGCGAGATTCCCTATATGCCGTTGTTCGCCACCCTGTTCGTGCAGGCGCTGGCGACCATGTCGGCCTATTCGATTCCGGCTGCCGCCCCGGCGATTGCCGCCGATGTCGGCGTCGATGGCGCGCGGGTCGGGCTGTTCATCTCCATCGTCTATGGCGTGGGCATTTTCTCCGCCGTGCTGAGCCCCAGCTTCGTGCACCGGTTCGGCGCGGTGCGGGTCAGTCAGGTCATCCTGGTCTGCACCATCATCATGCTGCTGACGGCGGCATTGGGCGGTACGGCGGGCGCCATCGCGCTGGGCGGCGTGCTGCTGGGCTTCGCCTATGGCGCGACGGCGCCTTCCAGTTCGCACCTGCTCATCAGCCGTACCCCGGTGCGGCTGCGCAACCTGGTCTTTTCCATCCGGCAGATCGGCGTGCCGCTGGGCGGTGTCATGGGCGGGCTGCTGGTGCCGCCGCTGGTGCTGGGCTTCGACTGGCAGACAGCCCTTCTGGTGCAGCTTGGCCCGGCCATTCTGCTGCTGGTGCTGCTGCAGGCGATGCGCACGGAATATGATGCCGACCGCGACGTGGCGCGCGCCCTGACGCGTGGCAATGCGCTGGCCCCCTTGCGGCTGCTGGTCGAGCTGCCGGAGGTGCGCACCCTGTGCATCGCCATGTTCTGCTATGCCGGCGCGCAGCTCTGCTTCATCGCCTTCATGGCGGTGCATCTGACCAGCATGGCGGAGATGAGCCTGATCCGCGCCGGGCAGGCGCTGGCGATGTTCCAGGTCGCCGGTGTGATCTCCCGCCCGATCTGGGGCTGGATGGCGGATAATGTGATCTCCGCCCGGCTGCTGCTGGCACTGCATGGCATTGTCATGGCCGGCACGGCGCTGGCCGCCGGGCAGTTCGGCGCCGACTGGTCCTATGCGCTGATCCTGCTGGTCTGCGCGGTGGCGGGGGCGACGGCCAGCGGCTTCACCGGCATCGCCTTCGCCGAATATGCGCGCATCGGCGGGCCGGGCCGCACGGCGGAATCCAGCGGGCTGGCCGCCGCCATGATGTTCCTCGGCGTGATGTCGATGCCGGCCATCTTCAGCGTGTTGATCGCCTCGGGCCAGAGCTATGGCGTGGCCTATGGCGCGGTCGCCATCGTGACGGGGCTTAGCGGCCTGATGCTGCTGCGCCGCGCCGGCTGACCGGCCGCCCTGGGGCAAGGCGCTTGAGCAGTTGCATATGCGCTGTTTTGCATGATCTGCACTGCACAAAATTTTGGCAAAAAAATTGTGCATCTGCTATATGAGCGCAATAATATTACGTAAATTCAACTAGATAAATTTTTTTCAGAAAGACTCGCCCGTCAGGAAAATGTGTTTTACGCTTACAACTTAGTAAGCAAAAACAACAAGCGAACGACGTAACAGGTGGGCTCTGGATGGTAGATGCAGCGGTGCCGGAAGCGTCCCTCTCCGGCGCGAAGACACAATCGCATTCCCTGTCGCTTCGCCGGCTGCGCAAGGTCTATGGCGACCTCGCCGCGGTGGACGATGTCAGCTTCGAGGTCGAGCGCGGCAAGTTCCTGACGCTGCTGGGCCCCTCCGGTTCCGGCAAGACAACCATCCTGATGTCGATCGCCGGCTTCGTGCAGCCGACGGCGGGGCTGATCCTGCTGGACGACAAGGACATCACCGCGCTGCCGCCGGACAAGCGGAATTTCGGCATGGTGTTCCAGGGCTATGCCCTGTTCCCGCATATGAGCGTCGAGGACAATATCTGGTTCCCCCTGCGGGTGCGCGGGGTGAAGCGCGCGGAGGCGCGCAAGAGCGTCATGGCCTCGCTGGAGCTGGTGCAGATGGCGCATCTCGCCAAGCGCCTGCCGGGCCAGCTGTCGGGCGGCCAGCAGCAGCGCGTGGCGCTGGCCCGCGCGCTGGTGTTCCAGCCCGACCTGCTGCTGCTCGACGAGCCGCTGTCGGCGCTCGACAAGAAGCTGCGCGCCGACCTGCAGTGGGAGCTGAAATCCCTGCATAACCGGCTGGGCGCCACTTTCATCTATGTGACGCACGACCAGGAGGAGGCGTTGTCCATGTCGGACGACATCATCATCCTGCGCGACGGCAAGATCGAGCAGATGGGTGGCCCCGGCGATCTGTACGAGCGCCCGGCGACCCGCTTCGTCGCCGACTTCCTGGGTAAGAGCAACTTCATCAACGGCACGGTCGCGGGCACCGAGTCCGGCAGCTTCACCTACACCGCCGGCGGCCATGCGCTGGTGCAGGCGGGGGCGGCGGAACCCGTCGGTCCGGATGGTTCGGTGCTGATCGCGCTGCGCCCGGAGAAGCTGTTCGTCAGCCAGGCCGAACCGGCCACGCGCAACCGCGTGCCCGGCACCATCGACGCCTTCAACTATTACGGCGCCAACTATCACTTCCAGGTGCGCACCCAGGCGCTGGGCGATCTGATCGTCACCGCGCCGGCCTGGAAATGCGAGGTCGATCCCGCCATCGGCAATCAGGTCTGGCTGGGCTGGGAGCCGGACGCCTCGGTGGTGGTGCGCGACAACTGAACGATAGAGAACGACCCGGACAACGGGTTGGAGCGACAGGGACAACACGTAAAAGCAGAGGAGACCGGTTATGAAATCGCGCAAGGATCTGAGCAAGACGCTCTATGAGAAGGATCTGTATCCCGACGAGCAGTCCTTCGCCGAGGATTGTGCCGCCATTGCCGCCGAAAAGCTGGCGCGCGGCGAGATCGGCCGCCGCAGCTTCGTGAAGGCGCTGGGCCTGCTGGGCCTGGCCCCGGTCGCGCTGAAGCTGGGCACCGGCAGTGCCGCCGCCCAGGCCAAGGAGCTGGTGGTGGTGAACTGGGGCGGCCCGGCGGTCGAGGCCTATGCCAAGGCGTTCGGCGCGCCGTTCGAGGCGGCCAGCGGCACCAAGGTGGTGATCGACGGCACCGGCCCGCTCGGCTCCAAGATCCGCGCCATGGTCGAGGCCAAGGCGGTGACCTGGGACGTGTGCGACACCGGTACCGGCACCACGCTGGTGCTGCAGACGCATGACGTGCTGGAGCCCATCGACTATGCCATCGTGGACAAGGCCAAGATGGCGCCGGAATTCGCCTATGAGTATGGCTGCGCCAATTACATGTTCAGCTTCGTGCTGACCTACAACAAGGCCAAGCTGTCAGCGGCGCCGAAGGACTGGAAGGATTTCTGGGACCTGGCGAAGTTCCCCGGCGGCCGCACCCTGCGCAAGCAGCCCAACGGCATGCTGGAGGCCTGCATGCTGGCGGCCGGCAAGTCGCACAAGGACGTCTATCCGATCGACCTGAACCTTGCCATGAGCAAGCTGAAGGAGATCAAGAAGGATGTGGTCGCCTGGGGTTCCGGCTCGCAGAGCCAGGAGCTGTTCCGCACCGGCGAGGTGGTGATGGGCAATATCTGGCATACCCGCGCCAATCTGCTGACCCGCGACATGGGCGGCGACATCGCCTGGCTGTGGCAGGACGGAATCGTCACGTCGGGCATGTGGAACGTGCCGAAGGGCAATCCGGCCGGCAAGGAGACGGCGATGAAGTTCATCGCCTCGGCGCAGGACCCGGCCGGCCAGATCGAGCTGTTCAAGGCGATGGGCAATGGCCCGGCCAACCCGGCCGCCGCCGACATGGTGCCCGCCGACATGAAACACATCGATCCGGGCCAGCCGGAGAACCTGAAGCTGCAGGTGCTGCAGAATGGCTACTGGTATCAGGAGCCGAGCGGCAAGGGCAGCCTGACCAACGACGAACTGGCCCGCGAGATGTGGCTGGACACGCTGTCCTCGTAACGGCGCTTTCTGTTGCCTCGCACCCGGTTGGCGCCCTTTGGGGCCGCCGGGTTGATCTGACGTAGAAAAGAGAGCATCGGCGGGATTTCGGATGCTGACCTCGCAACGCAATACCTATTGGCTGCTGATCGCGCCCGCGGTCCTGCTGATGCTCATCTTCTATATCTATCCGCTGTTCCAGGTGCTGTGGATCAGCGTGACCGAGCCCTATCCGGGCCTGCAGAATTACGAGGCGCTGCTGACGCGCCCGCTGCTGCACCGCATCTGGCTGACCACCCTGCGCATCTGCGCCATCACCACCATCATCACGGTGGTGCTGGGCTATCTCGTCGCCTATGCGATGGTGCATGTGAAGCAGACCCAGCGCGCCTGGATGATGTTCTGCATCCTGCTGACCTTCTGGCTCAGCGTGCTTATCCGCGCCTTCGCCTGGGTCATGCTGCTGCGCAACGAAGGGCTGGTGAACCAGGGCTTGATGGCGCTGGGGCTGATCTCCGAGCCGCTGCCGCTGGTGCGCAACGAATTCGGCGTGATCCTCGGCATGGTGCATTTCATGCTGCCGCTGGCGGTGCTGCCGATCTTCTCCAACATGTCCGGCATCGACGGGCGCTATGTCTCGGCGGCGCGCGGGCTGGGGGCGTCGCCGATCGGCGCCTTCCTGCACATCTATCTGCCGCTCAGCAAGCCGGGGCTGATCGCGGCGACCATCCTGGTCTTCGTGTTCTCGCTGGGCTTCTTCATCACGCCCGCCATTCTGGGCGGCGGCAAGGTGGTGATGATCTCCGAATATATCCGCGTCAGCTTCGAGGAGACGTTGCGCTGGGGGCAGGCGACCATGCTGGCCTCGACGCTGCTGTTCGCGGTGCTGCTGACGCTGGCGCTGGTGGCGCGCTTCGTCGATCTTAAAAAAGTGTTCGGGGCGCGATGATGAAGGGCGATTTCCGCGAAACCTTCGGGCGGGGCATGGTGCTGGGCGGCGCCTGGACGGTGCTGGCTTTCCTGGTGCTGCCGATGGTGGTGGTGATCCCGGTCTCGATCACCGACCAGTATTATTTGTCGCTGCCGCAGGACGGCGTGTCGCTGCAGCATTACGCCGCCTTCTTCAGCAACGACATCTGGCTGTCTGCTACCGGCCAGAGCATCGTGATCGCGGTCGCCTCGACAATCGCCGCCGTGGTGCTGGGCACGCTGTGCGCCATTGGCTGCTGGCGGCTGTCCACCAACGCGTCGGAGGCGGTGCGCACCTTCATGCTGATCCCGATCATCGTGCCGACCATCGTGCAGGCGCTGGCGATGTACCGGTTCTGGATCGATCTCCGGCTGCTGGATTCCTATCTCGGCGTCATCCTGGCGCACACGCTGGTCGCGATCCCCTATGTGATCATCACGGTGTCCGCCTCGCTGGCCAATTTCGACGTGCGGCTGGAACAGGCGGCGCGCAGCCTGGGGGCGTCGATGAGCGAGACCATCCGCCTGGTCATCATGCCGCGCATCATGCCGGGCATGCTGTCGGGGGCGATCTTCGCCTTCACCATCTCCTTCGACGAGATCGTGATGGTGCTGTTCCTGACCAGCCGCAACATCTACACACTGCCGAAGCGCATCTGGGACGGCATCGAGGACCATCTCGACCCCACCATCGCCGCCGTCGCCACGCTTCTCATCATCGTTACGCTGGCGCTGCTGCTGTTCGAGCTGTGGTCGCGCCAGCGCCGGGCTGCGCGCCTGAAGGCGTTGGCCGCCGAGGGCGGGGAATAACACCCGCCGGCAATCAAAACGCTCCACCACAGGAAGAGGAAATACCCCATGGGTGCCGTCAGCGAGTTCGAATATCGCTACAACATGACGATGAAGATTTTCCACTCGCACGCCGAGCCGGCGTTCGAGACGCCGCAGCAGCAGGAGACGGTGTGGGGGCAGCAGTGGGGCTGCGACAATGATGTGGGCCAGCTGCGCAAGGTGCTGATGCACCGGCCGGGCGAGGAGATGAACATCATCGACCCGTCCAAGCGCATCGAGGAGCTGGGCAGCTATGGCGATGTCGAGGGCCAGACCTGGTACTGGCGCGGCGACGTGATCCCGTCGCTGGAGGAACAGCAGGCCCAGCATGACGCGCTGGCCGACACGCTGCGCAAGGAAGGTGTCGAGGTCATCTATCTGAAGCGCTGCGCGCCGGGGCGGCACAAATCGATCTATACCCGCGATTCGGTGATCGGGGTGAAGGGCGGCGCCATCGTCACCCGCCTTGGCCCCATCGTGCGGCGCGGCGAGGAAGCGCCGGCGACCGAGACGCTGGCCGCCATCGGCATGCCGATCCTGCGCACCATCCACGGCACCGGCCTGATGGAGGGCGGCAGCTTCGCCTGGCTGAAGCCGGGGATCGCCGCCGTCGGCCGCTCCAACCGGGTGAATGAGGAAGGCACGCGCCAGGTCGAGGAGGTGCTGAAGGCACAGGGCTGCGAGTTGCTGCGCGTGGACCTGACCGGCTACCGCCTGCATATCGACGGCAATCTGGTGATGATCGATGTCGATACCGCGATCATCAACCCGACGCAGCTGCCCTTCTGGTTCCTGGAGAAGCTGAAGGAGCTGGGCATCCGCACCATCGATGTCAGCCCGGACGATCCCTCGGGCGCCGTCAACTGCATCGCCGTGCGGCCGGGCCGCGTGGTGATGGAGGCGAACCTGTCGCCGCGCACCGCCGACAAGCTGGACAAGCTGGGCATCGAGATCGTCGATGTGAAATACGACAAGATCTGGCTCGGCGGCGGCGGCATCCACTGCTCGACCAGCCCGCTGGTCCGCGATTCCATCTAAGGGGCTGACATGACCTTCTCTCTCGTCGCGCGCTGTGGCCGAACCGGTGAGATCGGCGCGGTCATCTCCACCTCTAACCTCGCGGTCGGCAGCCGCTGCGTCTATCTGAAGTCCGGCGTCGGCGGCTTCCTGACCCAGCACCGTACCGACCCCAGGCTGGGGCCGCGCGGCATCGCCCTGCTTCAGGATGGTGCCACCGCCGCCGAGGCGATGGCCGCCGTGGTCGCCAGCACGAAGGATATCGGCTGGCGCCAGCTTGCCTGCGTCGATCGGCACGGCAACACCGCCTTCCACCATGGCGACAGGATTTATTCGATCCGGGCCGAATGCCAGGCGCCGGGCGTCGTCGCCATCGGCAACATCATCGACAATCCCGAGGTGCCGAAGGCGATGGTTGCGGCCTTCACCGCCGATCCGTCGCTGGAGATTGCCGAGCGCCTGCTGCGCGCCATCGAGGCGGGCGAGGCGGCGGGCGGCGAGACCGGCACGGTGCATGCCGCGCAGATGATCGCCATCGGCGAGAACAGCTTCCCGCTGTTCGACCTGCGCATCGATTATTCGGAGACGCCGCTGCCCGACCTGCGCCGGCTGTGGGAACGCTACCGGGCGGAGGCGGCGGGCTTCGCCGTGCGCGTGCTGGACCCGGACAGCGTGCCGCCGCAGCAGGATCTGTACGACGCGGCGCAGGCGCGCATGAAGGAGCTGGGAATCAGCTACACATGACCGAGAAGCTGCCTGAGACGCTGTTCCGGACCATCGGCACCTATCTCGGCGTGCCGCAGACGCTGGACCTGACCGGCGCGAAGGCGGCGGTGATCGGCCTGCCCTTCGATTGCGGCCGGCACCCCCGGCGCGTCGGCGCCCGGCTGGGGCCGGCGGCGATCCGCTATATGTCCACCGACATGGTGCGGCATTACCGCCCCGACGATCCCGGCGATTTCGACCCTGTCCGTGCGCTGGGGCTGGTCGATTGCGGCGATGTGCCGGTGGTCTCGGCGGAGGTCGAATCCTCGGTCGAGACGATGACGGCGGCGATCTCGGCGGTGGTGGAGCGGGGCGTCGTGCCGATCTGCATGGGCGGCGATGGCGTCATCAGCCTGCCGCAGATGCAGGCGCTCAGCCGGAAATATCCCGACCTCTGCGTGCTGCATTTCGATTCCCACACCGACGCCTATCCCGAAGCCGGCAACGAGAGCGAGATCAACCCCGCCACCACCTTTGCCTGTGCGGTGCAGAAGGGCTATGTGGATGCCAGCCGGTCGATCCATTTCGGCCTGCGCGGCTTCACCTATGTGCCGCGCGTGTTCGACTACACGCAAGGCCTCGGCTACCAGACCATCCCCATCGAGGCGCTGGAGAGCGAGGGCGTCGCCGGCCTTGCCAAACGCTTCAAGGACACGGTTGGCGACCGCCCGGTCTTCCTGTGCTTCGACATGGATTTCTTCGATCCCTCGGCGGCCCCCGGCGTCTTCACTCCGGCCTGGGGCGGGGCGACGGCGCGCGAGGGGCTGGCGCTCCTGCGCGCCCTGAAGGGTATCAATTTCGTCGGCTTCGACGTGAACACGCTGACGCCGGGCGCCGATCTGAAGGGCCAGACCGCCTGGCTCGCCGCCACGGTCATGCTCGAATTCTGCTACCTCGCCTGCGATGCGCTGGGCCTGACACCGGAGGGTGGGTCGGCTTATTGAGCCGCAACCCTCTCCCGCTAGGGGAGAGGGAAAGACAGAACTACGCCGCCACCGTCTCGGCGAGGCAGTGGCCGGCAATCTGCTCGATATGGCGGTGGTCGGTGCCACAGCAGCCGCCCAGCACCACGGCCTTGTCCAGAATCCGCAGCAGGTTGCGGTACTGTCCGCCCAGCTCCTGCGGGTTGCCGTCGTCCAACGCGGTCGCGGCGTCCAGCTCGGCATGGCTGAGCGCCGAGGCGTTGGCGCGCAGGCCGCGAATGCGCCCGAGCCAGTCGCCCTTTTCGGCCAGCACGCCCTCGAAGTGCGTCGGGTGCGCGCAGTTGATCATGTAGTAGGCCGGCGCCTTGCCGGTCTCACGGTCCACCATCGCAATGGCGTCGCGCAGCGTCTGGCCGGTCGGCAGGCGTCCGTCGGTCTCCACGGTGAAGGAGATCACGATCGGCATGCCGGCCTTGCCGGCGGCCCGGGCGATGCCGATGGCCTCCTCAGCATAGTTCATGGTGATGGCGGAGATCATGTCGGTCTCGGTGCCGGCGAAGCACTTCACCTGCGCGGCATGATAGGCCTCGGCCTCGATGGCGCTCATCAGCCGGTCCGGCTGGTAGCCGTCGCCGCGCGGGCCGATGACGCCATTGATGACGATGGGCGTGCGGCCGGATTCCAGCTGCCAGCGCAGTGCTACCAGGAAGGCCACGCAGCGGCGATTCAGTTCGGCCAGCCGGTCCGCATCGTACCCCAGTTTCGCCGCCCAGTCGGGATTGGCGCGCCAGGTCGGCGTATCCAGCACGAAGCCGACACCATGCTGGCGGGCAACCTCGATATAGCGGGTGAAATAGCGCTTCAGCCGGTCGCGGCCCGATTCCTCCTCCATCAGGGTGAAGGCGGCGAAATAGGGCAGTTCCATCGCGTCATGGAAAACCAGCGTGGTTTCCAGTCCGCCATCGGTCAGAAGCCGGTTGCCGGAAAGCTGCGGCAGGTCGTGTCTGTATTTGCTCATCAATAATCCCCTGTTTGCTTTGCCCCATGGGGCGGGTGGCGGGGACTATACGGAGCGGGCGCGGAACAACTAGAAAACCCATGGCACGGCTGGAGCGGATTATTTTTCTTCTTTTGTCATAGGCCTGTATTGGACTTTCTGGAGCGCTTCGACTAAACAGGCGCCGGTATTTCAGAATTAACTGTACTTGCGGTATAGTGGGCCATGAACCAGATGCCCCCGAAACGGCGTGGCGACGCCCGCGAGAAGATACTGGAACTGGCCGAATCGGCGGTTCTGGCGAAGGGATTCACCGCGACCTCGATTGATGAGCTGGTCGCGGGTGCGGGCATCACCAAGAGCGGCTTCTTCTATCATTTCAAGGATAAGAACGCGCTCGCCAAGGCGATGATCCTGCGCTACCTGGAGCGCGACCAGACATTGCTGGACGATCTGTTCCGCCGTGCCGACGAGCTGAACGAGGACCCGCTGCATGGTTTCCTGGTCGGGCTGAAGATGTTCGTCGAGCTGATGGCTGATCTGCCGGATAATTATCCGGGCTGCCTTGCCGCTTCCTTCTGCTATCAGGATCAGCTGTTCGACGCCGAGATCCGCGACCTCAATGCGCAGGGTATGCTGGAATGGCGGCAGCGCTTCCGCGCCCGCTTCGAGGCGATTGCCGGGCGCTACCCGCCGCGCGAACCGGTGGATATGGAAGCCCTGGCCGACATGACAACGGTGCTGGTCGAGGGCGGGCTGATCCTGGGCCGCGCGCTGCAGGATTCCAGCATCCTGCCGCGCCAGATCCTGATGTTCCGCGATTATGTGCGGCTGGTCTTCGCGCCGGGCTGATTTGCGCCGTTACAGCCCGCCATGTACAAGCCGGCCGCCCAGCAGGGTGGCGGTCACGCCGACCTCGCGGATTTCCTCCGCCGGGATGCTGAAATAATCGCGGTCCAGCACGGCGATGTCGGCCAGCTTGCCGGGTTCCAGCGATCCCTTCACGGCTTCCTCGCGGCCTGACCACACCCCCAGAACCGTATAGGCGCGCAGGGCTTCCTCCGCCGTTACCGCCTCGGCCTCGTCCAGCGACGCGCCGGTCTGCGCCTTGCGGTTCACCATCGACCACAAGGCGAAGAACGGGTTCGGGTCGCACACCATGGCGTCGGAATGGCCGGGGGCGGGGATGCCGGCATCGATCAGGCTGCGGTGCGGCCACATCCAGCGCATCGCCGCCTCGCCGCGATTGGCGCGGTAGGCCTCGCCCAGATCATACATGAAGCCGGTGGCGGAGCTGTCCACCGCGCCGACCCGCTTCAGCCGCTCCAGGATCGGTGGGGTGACGTAGCAGCAATGCTCGACCCGCATGCGGTGATCCGCCACCGGATGCGCGGCCAGGCAATGCTCGATCACGTCCAGCGCGAAATCGATGCCGCGGTCGCCCACGCCCTCGATCATCACCTGCAGCCCGCCCTTGTGCGCGGCAAGCGCGCGCAACTTCAGATCTTCCAGCTCGTACAGCAGCATGCCGGTGTTCGGCTCGGGCTCGCCCTCAATGCGCGTGCCGACATAGGGCTCGTAATAGGCGGCGGTGCGGCCGGAGGTGGAGCAGTCCGGACACCATTCGACGCCGATGATGCGCACCATGTCGTCGCCGAAGCCGGAGCGGATGCCGGCCTTCACATAGGATTCCACCAGCCCGTCCTCACGGCCGGAGACGATGATGCCGACGCGCATGCGCAGCCGCTCCTGCTGGCGCAGCAACTGATAGGCCTGGATCGAACGGCTGCCGGCCAGCGAGTTATAGACGGTGGTGATGCCGTAACGCGCCCAGTCATCGAACACCTTCTCCAGCCCATCGGCAAGGCGGGCGGGCGTGTCGGCGCCGTGGATCATTTCGAGGAACAGATGCACCGCCGTTTCCCGCATCAGGCCGGTCAGCTCCCCGGTTTCTGGGTGATGGTCGAAGCGGCCGAAGGCGGGGTCGGGCGTGTCGCGGTCGATGCCCAGCTCCTGGAAGGCGCGGGAATTGGCGAGGCCGATATGCCCGTCGGTGCGCAGGATGAAGAGCGGCCGCCCCTGGCCCGCCGCATCCAGCTCCGCCAGTGTTGGGTAGCCGCCGGACTTGTTCTCGTTCAGCCGGTAGGCGACCACCCACTCGTCCGTGCCGCGCGCGGCGGCGACATCGGACAGCCGCGCCAGCAGGGCGGCGCGCGACTGGATGCGGTTCGGGCCGACATCCTCCCACCCGGCGAGGCGGGCGGCATAGCTGTCCGGGTGGCAGTGGCTGTCCACGATGCCGGGGATGGCGGTACGCCCGCCAAGGTCCATGATCTTCGTCTCCGGTCCGCTCAGCCCGTCCAGATCACCCTCGCCGCCGACGGCCAGGATACGCCCGTCGCGGATGGCAAGCGCGCTGGCGATGCTGCTGCGCGCGTCCAGCGTGTGGATGCGCCCGTTGCGCAGGATCAGGTCGGCGGCCAGTCGCGGCATGGTTCTCTCCCCCCGGTTCAAGGCCAATGAAGCTTGGCAGGATTTGTCAGGAGAGAAAACAGCTTTGCGGCCTGAAGGAGGGTTGGCACCACATGGTTGACGCTGCCGCCGGCTCTGTGCACAGTAGGGACATGATTATTCGCGCGGCAGCCCTTCTACGACTTCTAGGCCCGACCTCCTGAGGGAGGCGGGATTACGCACGTCGTCGATCTGTCCGTTGCTGCCGGTTTAATCATGTTCCCTTTATCGATTCTCGACTCCCTCTTTGCCTCCCGGCTTGCCTTTCTGGCGCTGGCGGAGCGACTGCGCGGCGGTCGTCGGGCCTAGACGGTAGCCCGGCGGCCGTAGCTCCTGCCGCATTCGCCCCACCTCATAAAAAGCATGCCTCATAAAAAGATAGTCCGGAGTCGCTTCCATGTTGACCAATCCCGAAACCAAGTACCGCCGCTTTACCACCGTCGATCTGCCTGACCGCACCTGGCCGTCCAAACGCATCGAGAAGGCGCCGATCTGGCTGTCCACCGATCTGCGCGACGGCAACCAGTCGCTGATCGACCCGATGGATGGCGAGAAGAAGCGCCGTTTCTTCGATCTGCTGGTGGCTTCCGGCTTCAAGCAGATCGAGGTGGGATTCCCGTCCGCCTCGCAGACCGAGTTCGATTTCATCCGCAGCCTGATCGAGGAAAACCGCATCCCCGACGACGTCACCATCCAGGTGCTGACGCAGTCGCGCGAGGATCTGATCCGCCGCAGCTTCGAATCGCTGAAGGGCGCGAAGCAGGCCATCGTCCATCTGTACAACGCCACCTCGCCCAGCTTCCGCCGCACCGTGTTCAACATGGAAAAGGCGGATGTGGTGAAGCTGGCGGTGGCGGGTGCAAAGCTGTTCGTCGAGGAAGCGGCGAAGCAGCCGGACACCAAATGGACCTTCCAGTATTCGCCGGAAACCTTCTCTGCCACCGAGCCGGATTTCGCCGTCGAGGTGTGCGAGGCGGTGCTGGATGTCTGGCAGCCGACGCCGGAGAATCCCGCCATTCTGAACCTGCCGGCGACGGTGGAGGTGGCCGGCCCGAACATCTATGCCGACCAGATCGAATATTTCTGCCGCACCATCTCGCGCCGTGATTCGGTGATCGTCAGCGTGCATCCGCATAATGACCGGGGCACCGGCGTGGCAGCGGCGGAATTCTCGGTGATGGCCGGCGCCGACCGCATTGAGGGCTGCCTGTTCGGCAATGGCGAGCGCACCGGCAATGTCGATCTGGTGACGCTGGCGCTGAACCTCTACACCCAGGGCATCAATCCGGGGCTGGATTTCTCCGACATGCGCAACGTCGTGCGCACGGTGGAATACTGCAATCAGCTGCCGGTGCATCCGCGCCACCCCTATGCGGGGGAGCTGGTGTTCACCGCCTTTTCCGGCTCGCATCAGGACGCCATCAAGAAGGGCTTCGCCGCGCAGGAGAAGCGCAACGACGAATATTGGGACGTGCCCTATCTGCCGATCGACCCGGCGGATGTCGGCTGCTCCTACGAGGCGGTGATCCGGGTGAACAGCCAGTCCGGCAAGGGCGGCGTCGCCTGGGTGCTGGAACAGGACAAGGGCCTGCAGCTGCCGCGCCGCATGCAGATCGACTTCTCCCGCCAGGTGCAGGAGATTTCCGATCGCACCGGCAAGGAGATGACGGCCCCGGCGATCTGGCAGGCCTTCGAGGAATCCTACTGCCTCACCGGGCCGCAGCGTTTCGACCTGATCGAATATGACGATACCGGCGCGCGCAAGCCGGGGCAGGACCGGGTGTTCGTCGGCCGCATCAATGTGGACGGCAAGGAACGTTCGATCAGCGGCAAGGGCAACGGCCTGATCTCCGGCATGCTGGAGGCGCTGAAGGCCGATTGCGGCATGGAGCTGGAGGTGCTCGACTATCACGAGCATGCGCTGCGCAAGGGCTCCGACGCGCAGGCCGCCGCCTATGTCGAATGCCGCACGCCGGACGGGCGCACCCTGTTCGGGGTCGGCATCGATGCCGATGTCGCCATTGCCTCGGTGAAGGCGGTGCTCAGCGCCGCCAATGTCGCCTCGAAGGGGTAATTGGCCCCTGACGACGATCATTCTCTCTGACCGTCACCCCCGGGCTTGTCCCGGGGGTCCATGTTTCAGCTTACTGAAACGAGGCCGAAGCAAGCTGATGCCTGGATTCCCGGCACAAGGCCGGGAATGACGGTAAGGAAAAGCGAGTAGCTTCCTGACCTTCCTACGCCCCCTGTCGGCCGGGGCTCTGGGACCGGCCCGCCGAAGCGATCCGGGCTAGCGGTTTCAGCCAGGCGCTTCGCCAGGTCAGCGTCGCGACTGTCGCCAGCCCGCCGACGCTGAGCCCCACCACCCACAGGATGCTGCCGAAGCTGGCGCCGTCGCGCTCCAGCGACAGGGCCAGTGCCAGCGCCAGCAGCCCATAGCCGGCGAGGCGCAGCGGCAGGGTGCGCCCGGCAGGCATATCGCGCTGGCTGGGGCGCTGGCCGGTGACGCGTTCCCAGTGTTTCTCCTGGCTCAGCGCCAGCAGGGCGAAGCCCAGATAGCTGGCGGCCAGAATCAGGGTCAGCAGGATCGTCTCAGGCATGTTGTTGCTCCGGCTTGTCGGTGCGGATGGTGCGCGATGGCGATGACACCGCCTGTTGCGCGGCGACGGTCTGGCGGCGCTGCAGGCGGATGGCGGTTGCCAGCGCGATGGCACCGCCCGCCAGCATCACCGAATCCATGCCGAACACCGGCCAGTTGCCCTGCATCAGGGTGCGCAGCATATGGTCGCCGGTGGTGATGGCGTTCAACAGCACGGCCAGCAGCGCCGCGGCGGCAGTGGCGTAGCATTGCTCGATCCAGCCGCGCTTCGTGCGCATCCAGGCATGGGCGAAGCTCAGTACCCAGATGGCGAAGAAGCCCCAGAATTCGATGTCCGCGCGATGCTCCAGCCCCAGCGGCAGCAGCCGGTTCACGATGAAGAAGCCCAGCGTGGCGAGGATGATGCCGGTGGTGCTGCCGATGGTCAGCCCCTCGACGATGCGCACGCCGCGCAACCCCTGCTGGGTGTGGCGCTTGCGCCGCGATTCCAGCCAGAACAGGAAGCCGGTGACGATCAGCACGCAGCCCGACAGGCCGAGGGTGAAATAGACCCAGCGCAGCGTCCAGTGCCGGAACTGGATGAAATGCAGGCCGGAGATGAAGCGCTGACTGTTCAGGACCGGCTTGCCGATATGATGGTGCAGCACCGCGCCGCTTGCGGCGTCGAAATACACCCGGTCCAGCGACATGGTGACCTTGTTGTCGTAGGATTGCCGCATCTCGACATAGCCATTGGCATCGCCCGGATGGTGGATGCGGACGAAGAAGGGCTTTGTGCCGTCGCCCCAGAGCCGGACAGCCTCCGCCGCCATAGCGTCCAGCGATCCGATGCTGCCGGGCTGTCCCGCACGGTCGCGCGAATAGCTGCCAAAGGCCTCCTGGAAATAGGCCTTCTCGTCCTTGTCGTAGAGAATATCGGAGGCGGCCGGGAAATAGATCGTCACGAAGATGATCAGGCCCGACAGGGTTATGAGAAAATGGAAGGGCAGGGCCAGCACGCCGGTCACATTGTGCAGGTCCAGCGCCACCCGCGGTGTCTTCCTGTCGGTGCGGAAGGTGAAGAAATCCTTGAATATCTTCACATGCACGATAACGCCGGAGACCAGCAGCGCCATCATCGCCATGCCGGCGAGGCCGACCAGCCAGTAGCCGACGCCGCCGGCGTTGGCGCGCAGATGCAGGCTGTAATGGAACGGGAAGATGAAGCCGGTGCCGCCCTTGGTGCCGGCCTCGGGCAGCACCTCGCCGGTCGCGGGATCGACGAACCTGCTCTTGAAGCCGTCCTTGCCGCGATAGCCGACCCGGGCCATCGGCGCGCGTTCTGCCGGCGGGATGATGAAGCCGTTGCGGGCGCCTTCCTCCCTGTTGGCCTCCATGTCGGACAGCAATATGTCGCGCAGCGTGTCCAGCTTCACCGGCGTTTCCGTTGGCGCGAGGCGCGTCATCGGCATCATCCAGCGGTCGATCTCGCGGTCGAACACGCTGAGCGTGCCCATCCAGAAGATCGCGAACAGCAGCGCGCCGATGACCACGCCCGCCCAGGTGTGCAGCCAGTTCATCGAGGCCCGGAAACCCTGTTCCATATCTTCCGTCCTTATCGGCTTTTCAGGTTATACCGACAGCCAATGGACCAGCGTCTGACCCATCGCGGTCCCGGCCAGCGTTACCGCCAGCAGGCGAGGCAGGCTGCGTTCGGCAAAGCCCCAGATCAGCACCAGCAGATAGAGCACGAAGCCCAGCATGGTCATCAGGATGACGGCCTCGCTGCGCGCCATGCCGAGGCCGGCCAGCCCGGCGGCGCCCAGCGCGACAAGGGCCGCGCTGAGGAAATAGCCGCCGCCGACAATCGCCAGCAGCCGCAAGGCCAGCAGCAGGCCGGCGCGGATATGCTGGCCCCTGTTATGGGCGGGGGCTTGGTGGGTCATGGTTCCGGCCATCGCTGTCATGCCGGCCTCAGGTACGGCAAGGGGTACGAGCGCATGAGGCTCCCTCTTTGCGAATCAGTATCAGTGGAGTCTGCTACCGCCCGTTATAG
This sequence comes from Oceanibaculum nanhaiense, assembly GCF_002148795.1. Lineage (NCBI taxonomy): Bacteria > Pseudomonadati > Pseudomonadota > Alphaproteobacteria > Rhodospirillales > Oceanibaculaceae > Oceanibaculum > Oceanibaculum nanhaiense. The sequence continues at coordinate 434,583 of NZ_MPOB01000002.1, forward strand.
TCGCAAACGAGAATGATCCTCAATAACATATCGCCCGGGAGGTTCCGCCAGAACCTTAAATTTTAGCGCCGTTGTTGCGGTTGCGCGGATAAAGGGTCATATCATTTCAAGCTACAGTAGAAATCGCACCGAAAAATAAGTGCGAAAACCGCGTCGGAGGGATATGCCGGTCGGGACGGATGATATGGATGTGCCGCATGCGAAATTGCGGGCGCTCCATGAGTTCTGGCGCACGCGCGCAGGCGGGCGGATTTTGCCGTCGCGTCTCGACTTCCTGCCTGAGGAATTCGCCCCCTGGATGGGGCACATCGCCGTCGTCGATGTTGGGCATCCGTCGATGGAGATGCGCTTTGGCCTGTTCGGTGCCGCCTTCGTTTATGTGAACAATATGGACCTGTCCGGGCGCCCGGTGGCCGAACTGCCGGCCAGGGTCAGCGAGCTGGTCCTGGCCGACTATCGCGGCTGCGTCGAAAGCCGGCAGCCGCTCTATACGAGACGACAGAGCGTGAACCGCGACTGGACGCACATCCATCGCATCGTTCTACCCTGCTCATCCGACGGCGAGCAGGTCGATAAGCTGATCGTCGGTCTCTACACCGAAGGCGGCAAGAGCCCCTTCTCCGGCTAGAGCTTCAGCGCCTCGCCTTCGCGGGCGGAGAACACGGCATTGGCTTCCGCCGCCTGGGCATCGTCGAAGCAGACCTTACCCTGAAAGCCGATGCGCCGGACCATGTCGCAGGCCTCGCCCCAGCCGGGACGGCCGGGTGGGAACTGGCCGCCATCGAACGGACCCGACAGGCCGGCGGCGCGGGCCGCCAGCACCAGCATGCGGCGCGGCAGCGACAGCGCCTCCGGGTCCAGCGTGGCGCGGGAGACCGGGCTGCCGATATCGGCCATGAAATCGGATGCGCCGATGCCCAGCGTCAGCAGGCGCGGCGTGGCGCGGGCGAGGTTTGCCGCCTCCAGCGCGCCGAGGCAGCTCTCCACCAGCCCGATGATCTTCGTGCGGCCAACCTCGATGCCCAGCGCCTTTTCCTTCTCGGTCAGGCGGCGGTCGATATCCTGCAGATCGGCGGCGCGCTCGGCCTTCGGCAGGATCACTGCGCCGATGCCGGGGCCGAAGCATTCCAGATCCTCGGGGATCATGCCGCTATCGGCCTTGTTGACGCGCAGCGCCACCAGCGGCGTCCAGTCCTGCTTGGCCAGCGCCGTCGCCTTCACGCGGGCGGCCGGCTTGTCGGCCAGCGGCACGCCATCCTCCAGATCGAGCATCACCACATCGGCGGGCGTATTGGCGAAGACCTGCTCCAGATTGTCGCGGTGCGCCGGGGCGTAGAGGATCGATCGGTACCAGCCGTTTTCGCGGAACATTCTGTCTGTCCTTAATTCTTGTGGGAGGCCGGGCGCATGTCATGCGCCTCCATGGCGCGGACCAGGCCGGCGACGATGGAATTGGTCGGCGTCGGCACGCCCAGCTTTGCCCCTTCATCGGCGACCGCGCCGTTCAGGAAGTCGATCTCGCCCTGCCTGCCGGCCAGCCGGTCGAGCAGCAGCGAGGGCTTGGCGCCGGGAATGGCGGAGCCGAACTTGCGTACATAGGCGACCGGGTCGTCGAAGCTGAGGCTGATGCCGCGCGCCTTCGCCACGGCGAAGGCCTCCGATGCGCAGGCAGACGCCACGCGCCAGGCTTCCGGCGTCTCCATCACCTGGCCGATGGTCAGGCCGGTGATGCCGCACACCGCGCTGTAGGTGACGTTGCAGATCAGCTTCGACCAGATCATCGACTGGATGTCGGGCGCGGCCTCGGCGCGGAAACCGGCATCGGCCCAGATTTTCGCCACGCACTCGGCGGCGGGCTGCGCCTCCGGCGTTGTCGCGCCGATCTTCACGATCTCGAAGCCGTTATGATGCACATGGCCGGGCGTCGGGATGGTCGCGCCGAAGCCGCCGGCGATGCCCAGCAGCAAGCGGTCCTGCGCCACGCTCTTCACCAGAATGTCGTAGGCGCCGAGGCCGTTCTGGATCGACAGCACCAGCGTGTCCGGGCCGATCATCGGCGTCGCCCCGGCCAGCGCCGAGTCGATGTCGCGGGTCTTGGTGGCGACGATGACCAGCTCGCATAGGCCCGCTTCGGCCGGGTCGGTGGTCGCCTTGGAAGGCGACATCCAGTCGCCGCTGGCCCCGGTCACCTTCAGCCCGTGCGCGCGGATGGCGTCGATATGCTCCTGCCAGCGGTCCACCAGCCAGACGTCATTGTCGCCGGCGCGGGCCAGAATGGCGCCATAGACGGAGCCCATGGCCCCGGCGCCGAGAATGGCGATTTTCATCGGTATTTCCTCTCAGGCTTTCTTGTTTATTCCGGCACGGCGATCCGTCGTGACCGCTTGTCCAGCCGAAGATGCAGCGCGAGGCCCGCGCCGGCAAGCGCCAGGCCGATCAGGTCGGTCTTCCAGTCCGGCTCGATCAGCGCCAGCGCGCCGGCTGCGATCAGGATGCGCGGCAACCAGGAAACCGCCCCCCGGCAATGGCCGATGGCGGCGATGGAGATGCCGGCGATGCCGATGGTGGCGGAGACCAGCGCGGTGGCGATGGCGGACGGGTCGCCCTGCAGCGTCAGTTCCGGGTTCATGATGAACAGGAAGGGAATCAGGAACAGGCTGCAGGCCAGAATCATGGCGAAGGCGGCCGTGCCCATGATTGTGCCGCCACTGATCGCCACGGCGGCGAACACGCCGGCCGCAACCGGCGGGGTGATGGCCGACACGCTGGCGAAGAAGTAGAGGAACAGATGGGCGGGCAGCAGATCGAAGCCGAGGTTGATGAGCGGTGCCGCCAGCACCGCCGCCCCCACCGCATAGGCCGCCGGGGTCGGCATGCCCATGCCCAGAATGATGGCGATCACCATGGTCAGCACGAGGGAGAGCAGCACATTGCCCTGGCCGATGCTGACGATCATCTGCGAGAAGGTGACGCCCAACCCGGTCAGATTGATCAGCGAGACGATGATCTGTGCCGCCGCGATGATCATGGCGATGAACACGACGCCGCGCGCCGCGTCATAGAGACCGTCGCGGATCGAGCGCGCCATGCTGGCGCAGCGCTGCAGCGTCGGCTCAAGCGGCGCTGCTTCGGCGACAGGAATCTGCTCCGCATTGGTGCGGATCGTCGGCGCCGGGCGGGCGCGCAGCAGGATGCCGGCCAGCATCATCACGACGATGGCGATGATCGCCCAGAACACGGCCAGCTGGATCGTGTACTGGTTCACGATGAAATAGATCAGGATGCCGATGGGGATGAACAGGCTGGCCATCGGGAACGGCGCGAAGGCCTCGCGCGCGCTGGGGATCAGCTCCGCCGGCAGTGGCTTCAGATCGTATTTCAGCGCATAGAGATAGACGCCGATCAGCAACGCCATGAAGAACAGCAGCGAGGGCACCAGCGCCGCCGTCACCACCTGCAGATAGGCCACGCCCAGCAGCTCCGCCATCAGGAAGGCGCCCGGCCCCATCACCGGCGGCATGATCTGCCCGCCGGTCGAGGCCACCGCCTCGATGGCGCCGGCGAGGTTACGCTTGAAGCCGAGGCGTTTCATCAGCGGGATGGTCAGCACGCCGGTGCTGGTCACATTGGCGACGGTGCTGCCATTCACCATGCCCATGAAGGCGCTGCCGAACACGGCGACCATGCCGGCGCCGCCGCGGATACGCCCGCCGATGCGCATGGCGATCAGGATGAACACCTGACCGGCGCCGCTGCTGTTCAGCAGCGCGCCGAGGATCAGGAACAGCGTGACGACGGTCGCCGAAATCCCCATCAGCGGGCCGAGCAGGCCGTTCTCGCCGAGATAGAAGGCATAGATCAGCCGGTCGATGGACAGGCCGCGATGGCCGAGCGGCCCCGGTATGTAGCCGCCGAAATAGGCGTAGAGATAGAAGGCGAGGATCAGGCCGACGAACAGCCAGCCCAGCGCGCGGCGCACGCCCTCCAGCACCAGCAGCAGCAAGGTTACGCCGAAGATTTTCTCAAGGGTTTCGTCGGTGAACCAGGTGCTCTCGACGATGATGTCGTAGTTCCAGACGATATAGCCCAGCACCACGACGCTGAGGATGGCCAGGATCAGGTCGCCGAAGCGGTGCAGGGACGAATCGCGCCGCGCCCCCGGATAGAGCAGGAAAACCAGCGCCAGCGCGCCGCCCAGATGGATTGCGCGCTGCTGGTAGTTCGGCAGGGTGCCGATGCCGGCTGTTACCACATGGAACAGAATCCAGAGGATCGCCACACTCATCAGGGCGAGTCCGATAATACCGCCATAGCTGCGGTAGGCGCTTTCTCTCTCTTCTGGTTCCATCGTCCGGTCGAACTGGTCAGCGTGATGAAAAAAGGGACCGCCGGCGCGGAACGCCGGCGGTCAAGTTTGGGTTGGACGGGAAACGGCGTTACTTCGCCATCAGCCGGTCGGGCACCGCGATGCCCTTTTCCTTGTAGAAGCGCGCGACGCCCGGATGCAGCGGGGCGACCGAGGCTTCCAGCGTCAGCTCTTGCGGGTTGGCGCGGTCGGCGGCGGGATAGCCGGCCTTCGCGGCGGCCATGCCGTCGGCGGAGAAGACGCGCTTGGCGATCTCATAGGCCACGGCCTCCGGCAGCGCGCCGGTAGTGTTGATGCCGATGGCGGTCTGCACCGTCACCAGCTCCGCCGGCTGGTCGCCGTAATTCTCGCCGGGCTTGCCCTTCGCCACGCTGAAATACGGGAACTCGGCGGCGATCTTCTTTGCCTGGTCGTCGGTCATCGGCAGCAGCTTGATCGGCCGCGAGGCATGCGCCTGCTGAATGTAGCCATCGGGGTGCAGGCCGGCCTTCATGAAGCCGACGATGCGGCGGTTCTGGTAGGCGTCCAGCGCGTCGGAACCGCCGGCGCGATGCAGCTCGGCATTGATGCCCAGCAGCTGCAGGATGGCTTCCGCCTGCTTCTCGGTGGCCGAGCCGCGGCCACCCGGATTGAACTGCTTGCCGGCCAGGTCGGTCAGGCTGTTGATGCCGGAATCGGCGGAGACCACCCAGTTGGCCGGCAGCGGCGCGAAGTAGTAGAGCGTGCGCAGCTTGCCGCCATCCTTGCCCTTCATGGTGGCGAAATCGCTGGAGGTGACGGCGATGCCCATATCGACCTCGCCGCGCATCAGCGCCGTGGTGGAGGCCGAGGCGCCGCCCAGCTCCTGCACGCTGATATTCACGCCCGGCACTGCCTTGTTCCAGTCGGACACGACGGCGACCTGATAGGCGTAGAAGGCGGAATTGCCGTGCGTGGCGCCCATGGCCAGGCGCTGCTGCGCGCTGGCGGCACCGGCTGTCAGGCCCAGCGCCACGGCAACACCCAGAACGGACGCAAGGCGACCGTGAATCCCTGTGATCTTCATTCTATTCCCCCCAAGAGACAGGCTGTTGCGCAACCCGTTGCCGTGTTTGCCGGCCTGTCCGATCGTTTCGGATTGATGCCGTTCCGCCCGCTTCGGGGTCAGAACGTATGATCGCGGCAACATAGTCATCTTTTCGGCAGGGTGAAATATTTTTCTGTCATTGGAAAAACACTCTCCGGGTAATAATGTTTCGTGTCGTGCTGTGGAAGGCTGAAATCTGGATTTTCCGGCATCGGCAATGTCATAGTCCGGGCATCAAGAAGGGAGGCGGGCGCTGCAAGCCTGCCCCATGGCCCCATGGCTCTATGAAGCGTGAGGGCGGAACAGGGTTTCGAGAGAGGGGACGCATGGCCGGTCAGGATGCCGTGAAGACGGCGGCGCGCACGCTGGATCTGCTGGAAGCATTCGCCAAGGCGCGCGGCCCGTTGTCACTGACGGAGATCGCCCAGCGCATCAACACGCCGATCAGCAGCTGCCATTCGCTGGTCCGCACGCTGCAGGCGCGCGGCTATGTCTATGTGCTGGACAATCGCAAGCGGGTCTATCCGACCAAGCGGCTGCTGGCGGTCGCCAACGCCATCGCGCGGCACGATCCGCTGCTGGAGAAGCTGGCGCCGATCCTGGAGGAGCTGCGCCGCGACACCGGCGAGACCGTGCTGCTGGGCAAGCGGCAGGACGATCATGTGACCTATCTGGAGGTGATCGAGGGCACGCATATCGTGCGCTACACCTCCAGCCCCGGCGACACCAAACCGCTGCATTCCAGCACCATCGGCAAGGCGACGCTTGGCCTGATGGACCCGGCCGAACGGGCGGCACTGGTCGCCCGCATCGCGATGCCGCGCGTGACCCCCAATACCGTGACCGACCGCGACGCCCTGCTGGCGGAGATCGACCGCTCCGCCGCGCGCGGCTGGTACGAGACGCGCGGCGAGAACATCGCCGACGTCATGGCGATCTCGGTCTCCTTCCGCATTCTCGATGAAGGGCTGGGCGTGGCGCTGGCCGGCCCGATCTCCCGCATGACCGAGAATTTCGACGCCTATCTCGCCCGGCTGAAGCAGGCCCAGGCCGCCTTCGAGGCGCTGAACGCGTCGTTCGAGGGACGGTAGGGTAGCCTCTCCCCTCTTGCATATTTCGAAATGACGAAATAGTTTTCGGAATATCGAAAATCAGAAACGCAAGAAACCTTCGGAGGAGGCCTGCCGTGGCTCAACTCGACATTCGCAAGATCGCCGGCGCCTGCGGTGCGGAAATCCTCGGCATCGACCTGTCCGTCGCCCTCGACGCCGAAACCGTGGCGGCGCTGCGCCAGGCCTTCCTCGACCATCAGGTGATCTTCTTCCGCGACCAGGACCTCTCCTCGGCGCGATTCCTGGAAACGGCGAAGCTGTTCGGCCAGCCGGTTGAATATCCCTTCGTGAAGGGGCTGGACGGGTTCCCGGAGATCATCCAGGTCGCCAAGCTGGAGCATGAGACCAGCAATTTCGGCGGCATCTGGCATTCCGACACGGTCTATCTGGAGCGCCCGCCGATGGGCACCATGCTGATCGCGCGCGAGGTCCCGCCCTATGGTGGTGACACGCTGTTCGCCAACCAGTACATGGCCTATGAGGTGCTGTCGGACGGCATGAAGGCGCTGCTGGACGGGCTGGTGGCGATCAACAGCTCGGCCAAGGCGGATGTCACCAAGACCCGCGAGGACCGCATCAAGGACAGCGGCTCCAAGGAGGCCGGCAAGACCTACCTGTCGGAACACCCGGCGGTGCGCACCCATCCGGAGACCGGGCGCAAGGCGCTCTATGTGAACACCGCCCATACCGTCGCCTTCAAGGGCATGACGGAGGAGGAGAGCGCGCCGATCCTGGGCTATCTGTTCCGGCATCAGGTGAAGCCGGAATTCACCTGCCGGTTCTCCTGGCGGCCGGGCTCCATCGCCTTCTGGGACAATCGCTGCGTGCAGCACAATCCGGTGAACGATTATCACGGCTTCCGCCGCATCATGAACCGCATCACCCTGGCCGGCGATACGCCGGCATAGGCTCCGCTTTCGCCGGGCCTCTCTGCAAGCGTCCTTGAGGCCGCCCTGTGCGCTGCTATGTTAGAGAATAGCGTGCAAGATGGTGTGCGGGGCGCAGGACAGGCGAACATGCAGCAGGCGAAAGACCGACGCGATAACCGGACTCCCGCATGGTGATCGCCAGTCTGGATAGCCGGAGCAGCCATCGCGCGCTGCGCCGGGCGGCGGTCCGCGAGGCCGGAATCGGCTGCCTTGCCGGCCTGCTGCTGGTGCTGCTTCTGGAATGGTCTTTCTCGGACGTCGCGTTACAGAACCAGAAGGCGAATGCGCGCGAAGCGGTGAACGAACTACGCGCCGACATCCAGCAGGTTCTGAGCCGCGACGTCCAGCTGATGCGCGGCGTCGTCGGCTATGTCCGCGCCGCGCCGGACCTGACGCAGGAAGAGTTCGAACTGCTGGCCGAGGATATCCTGGAAGGCGCCGCCGACCATGTGCGCAACATGGCGCTCGCCCGGAATCTCAAGATCAGCCACATGTACCCCATTGCCGGGAACGAGGCGGCCGTCGGGCTCGATTACCGCCTCGTCGCGCCGCAATGGCCGGCGGTCGAGAGGGCGATCCGGGAGCGGCAGACCATCATTGCCGGCCCTGTCAATCTGGCGCAGGGCGGGGTCGGTCTGATCGCGCGCTTCCCGGTCTTCCTGCGCGAGGGTAAGGAGGAGAATGGCGATCTGTGGGGCATCGCCTCGACGGTGATCGATTTCGAAAGCCTGCTGGAGCGGGTCGATTATGCCGGTTATGCGGAATCCTACCGGCTGGCGCTTGTCGGCCAGGATGGCGATGCGTCGAATGACACGATCATCTGGGGCGACAGCGATATCCGGCTCTACGATCCGGTCGCGCTGGCAATCGTCATCCCCGAGGGCAGCTGGCTGATTCTGGCGGCACCGCGCGACGGATGGCCGGTCCTGACTCCTTATTTTCCTTATTTCCTGGCGGTTGGGCTGCTGACTGTCCTTGCGGCCATACTGTCCGCCCTGGTGCGCTATCGGCTGGCCGTGGAGCGCGGCCGTGCCGAACGCGAACTGCTGGAGGCGATGCGGCGGGCCGAAATGGCCAATGCGGCGAAATCCGACTTCCTGGCCAATATGAGCCACGAGCTGCGTACGCCGCTGAACGCGGTAATCGGCTTCAGCGCGCTGCTGGAATCCGCGCCGCCGGGCAGCAAATTATGGGACAAGGCGCCGGAATATGTTGGCGATATCCGCCGAAGCGGCGAGTTCCTGCTGTCGCTGATCAACGATATTCTGGACCTGACACGGATTGAGCGGGGCCACCCGGATCTGACCATCGAGCGGTTCGACGCCGTGCCGCTGGTCCGCCGCTGCCTCCTGCAGTTCGATGCGCAGTATGCGGCGGCGGGTATGATCCTCGCGGACAGGATCGGCACGGACCCGGTATGGGTCAGGGCGGACCGGCGCGCGCTGCAGCAGATAGTGTCCAACCTTCTGTCCAATGCGCTGAAATATGCTGGCCGGGGTGCCACGGTTTCCGTCGCCATTGCGCCGCCGAAAGCCAGGGAAGTCACTGTCACGGTCAGCGATACCGGCCCCGGCATCCCGTCGGACGCGGTCGACCGCATCATGGAGCCGTTTGTGCAGCTTGCCCCGCCCACCGCGCGCGCCGCCGGCGGTGTCGGGCTGGGGCTGTCGATCTGCAAATCGCTGTCCGCCGCGATGAATGGCCGGTTCGCCATCGTCAGCGCGCCCGGTACGGGCATGACGGCCAGCCTCACGCTGCCGGCGGGATAAGCACCCTGCCTTGACTTTGCCGGGGGGAAGGGCGATCTAATGGATATGAACCAGATCGCCCGATACAGCCTGTCCGCACCGCGCAGCAAGCGCTTGGTCGCAGGAGTCTAACCCCAGGTTCGGGCATCACGCGCCCCCGGGTCTGGGGGCATTACGATTTATACTATGGGATGTTCGCTGCATGCGCTGGCATGCGGCCAATCACATCCGGTCCGTTGGGCGCGACTTTCATACCGCATCGTTGTTACGGCCATCGAAGGCCACTGTCTCCCCAGCCGGAGACGAAGGAGGATTCATGTCGATTTCCGTAAAGAAGCGCCGCAAGCCGGCCATCGCCATCGGTATCGAGGCGCACCGCCGCCTGACCGACCTGGCCATGGCGTTCGAGGATCGCATGCCGGAGATCGCCGATGCCCTGCTCCAGGAGCTGGATCGTGCCCGGCTGGTGCCGGATGCGAAGCTGCCCGACAAGACGGTGCGGCTGGGCAGCACGGTAGAATTCGCCACCAATGGCGATCAGTCGCGCCGCATCACGCTGGTCATGCCCGCCGAGGCGGATATCGCGCAGGGCCGGATTTCCATCGCCACCCCCATCGGCGTGGCGCTGATTGGCCTGTCGGAAGGGCAGTCGATGACGGCGCATGCGCGCGACGGGCGGGAAAATCTGCTGAGCGTGCTGAAGGTGACGGCGCCGCAAATGGCCAGCGCCGGGTAGAGTTCAGCTCAGCGCAGTGTGGCGACCGCTGTTCCCAGCGGTGTGCCGGCATCCGCGGTCGGGATGCAGTATTGCCCGGCCTGCTTCAGCCTGTCGCAAATGGTGCGGGCCTCGCCGGGCGTGAGGGCGGATGCCTGCAGTCGCAGCATCCGGCCGCGCCCGCTGCCCAGATCGACTTCCAGAATCATTGGCACCAGCGTGCCCAGCTCGTTCGGATAGCGCCGCTGCAGGATGCGCCAGCCATCGCGCGCATTCTCGATGCTGCGGTAGGAGGCGAGATGTACCGCCGCCGTCAGCGCCGCCGGCGCGGCCGGTTGTTGGGCGGTCGGTTGCTGCGTGGCCGGTTGCTGCATGGTCGGTTGCTGGGCGGGCCGCTGCGGTTGGGCTTGCGGCTGGGGCAGTGCCGGAGTCGGCGACAGGGAGAGGCGCAGGCTGCCGGGATCGGCCAAGGGTCCTGAGGGCGGCCCCGAGGGCGGCCCGGATGGCGGCCCGGATGTTGGGGCGGCCAAGGGGGTGCCCAGAGACGCACTCGGCCGGATCGGCGTCGCCATGGTCAGTGTGGTTTCGGCGGACCGGTCAGGACGGCCATCAGCCGGGGGGGCAGAAGATGCGCCTGGGCGCGATGTGACCGCCTTGGCCACCGGTGCCTCTTCCGATCGGGCGGCCACCGCCCCCTCCATCTGCGCCAGCAGGGCGCGGATGTCGCCATCGATCCGTGTCAGCCGGCTGATCGCCGGCTCGGCGGCCTGGAACTGCTTTTGCAGCCCGGTGATCCGGCTGTCCAGCTCCTCCAGCCGCGCCAGGATTGCATCGACGCCCGGCATGGCGCCCGGCATAGCCCCCGGCGCCATCTGTGCGCTGTAGGCGCTGCCGGAGCCCAGGGTGGGAACGCCGGCATCGTTCGGCGCGGTGGCGGTTGATTGCATTGCCGGGGCGTCCGCCGGCAGGCGGGGCGGGGCCAGGAATCCGGTACGCGCGCTGCCGCATCCGGCAAGGCTGACAGCCAAACCGGCTGCCACGCAGGCAGTCAGGATCGGTCGGTTGTTGGATCGCCCAGCCATGGCCCCGGATTCATCAGCGAAACATACTGAATATAGTAGCCTGTCAGCGTATGGCACACAACGAGTATCCAGTTTCAGAAAAATAATGGTAAATTTTATATAATATTGCCTACGCCTGGTTTTCTGGCATATTAGGTGGGTTACATAGGCAAATACCCCAGAAGGGGGGCGCCCTGACCTTGATAGGCAGGCGTTGTGGAGGAGGTAGAAAACATGAAACGGCTAATCAAATTCGGCCTGGCCCTGGCGGCTCTGGCCTTCGTCGTCCCAGGTTTCGTCATGCAGGCCGCGCAGGCACAGACGACCGAGACTTTCACGGCGACGGCCACGGTGGCCAGCAGCCTGACCATCACCGAAAACACGCCGCTCAGCTTCGGCAGCCTGGTGGTTATCCAGGACGGCACCAACGCTGCGGAGGCTACCCTGACTGCCGCGGGCACCTTTACGACCACGACGCCGACCGGTACGGAAAATCTGGTGCAGACCGGCACTCCGACGCCCGGCAATTTCACCGTCGATACCGGCGTCACCAGCTTCGTGAATGTGGAGGTTACCTTCCCGGCCACCGCCACGCTGACCAATGGCGCCGCCCCTCCGGGTAACGGCACCTTCACGGTGGATACTTTCCAGATCGCCGCGCCGTCCGCCGGCACCTTCACCGGCACCACGGCCACGGTGGGTGCGTGCAACACGGCGATCGCGGGCGGTGGCGACTGCCAGTTCACCACTGGCGCTGCCGGCACGCTGACCTTCCCGATGGGCGCAACGATCACCGTCGGTTCGGCGACCGCCACCTTCATCGATGGCACCTACACCGGCACCTACGACATCACGGCCGCCTTCTTCTAAGGCCGTTCGTTCGCTTGAGATGACCAGCAGAATGGCCGCCATTGCCTTCACCGGGGCGATGGCGGCCTTCGCCTGTCCGGTTATCTGTCCGGCGCCTGCCACTGCGCAGACCGTGCAGGAGATGGAGCCGCTGGTCTTCGGCACCTTCGTCGTGCCGTCGAACGCGGCGGTCAGCACGCTGACTATACCGCTGAGCGGGTCGGTTTCGACGACCGGCAGCATCATCGCCCTGACCCAGGGCATGCCCGGCCGCTATCGTGTTGGCGGCCTGCCGGGCAGCGCCATCGTCGATATCGACGTGAACGCCGCCCCGCTGTTCGGTGCGGCGGTACCGGCCAGCCAGTTCTTCCAGATCACGGCGTTCGACCATCCGCCGACTGTCATCACCAATGCCGGTGGCACGGCGACTTTCCGGCTGGGGGCGACATTGTCCACCTCGGGCAGCGGCGTTCCCTACACCGAAAGCACCTATACCGGCACCATCGACATCACGGTAACGCTGCAATAGAGGGCGGCCCGGCCATGCGTGGATTATCCTTCCTGCTTTTCGTCTTGCTGGCCCCGGTGCTGCTGGGGGCGGCACCGGCTTCCGCCGACCTGCTGATCACCCCGAAGCGGCTGGTGCTGGACGCGCAGAGCCGCGACGGCAGCTTCCGGCTGGTGAATACCAGCGACCGGGCGCAGAGCTACGAGTTGATCTGGCAGCAGCTGCGCATGAATGAGATGGGCGGCCTGGACGATCAGGGCGAGAACGCCGCCGGCGCCGCCAGCCGTCTGCTCACCCTGGCGCCGACGCGGGTGACGCTGCAGCCGGGCGAGCGCCAGACCGTGCGGCTGATTCCCCGGCTGCCGGAAGGACTGCCGGAGGGCGAGTATATGTCGCACCTGCTGTTCCGCCCGGTGACACCGCCGCCGCCCGGATCGGCGACCGGGCAGGGCGCGGCGATGCAGCTTGCCGTGCGCGTCGGCTTCTCCATTCCGGTGATCCTGCGGCATGGCGATCTCGCCGCCCGCGCCGCCATCCGTCCCATCGGCATCGATGCCGGCGGGGTGACGGTGGAGATGCAGCGCGAAGGCACGGCCAGCCTGTTCGGCAATATGTCGGTCTTCTGGGGGCAGCCGGGCAAGGACGGGGTCCAGGTCGGCCGGCTGGACAGCGTCGCCATCTATGCCAACCTCACGCGGCGGACGGTAACCGTGCCGTTCGATCCGGCCAGTGGCGTGACGGTGGGGGCAGGCCTGCTGATGGTTCGCTATATCGATCCGGCGAGCAACGCGGTGCTGGCCGAATCGACCGTCCGGCTGGAATGACCGGGCAATGCGGGGGCAGGCCGGATATGGGAGGATTGGCGGCGGGGTAATCCTCGCCGCGCTGCTGTCTGTCTCCGGTTCTGCAATTGCCAATACCGCCGACCCGATGCAGCGGCTGCTGCGCGACTTCTACCAGCGTGTGGCCCCGGTCTATGGTGCGCCGGAAGCACTGCCCCAGGCCGCACCTCAAGCCGCGCCACAAGCTTCGCCGCGCCTGCCGCAGGCGGCTCCTTCCTTGCCGCCGCTACCGGCAGACCCTGCGCGGGCGGCCCGGCCTTCCTCCGGCAGTACCAGCCGGGTGCCGGACGGCACGGCGCTGCTGCTGACCGTGCGCATCGACCGCGAAAAACTGGTCGAACCGCTGATGGTGATTGCCGAGGGCGGCGGTTTCCGTGTCCCGCTGGATTCCTTCGTGCAGGCCTTCGAATTCCCGATCCTGGTCGATGCCGCGCAAGGCCGGGCCGAGGGCTGGTTCATCAATCCCGACAAGGATTTCCGGCTCGATCTCGCCGCCGGCACCGTCACCAGCCGGGGCGAGACGCGGGCACTGCGCGAGGGCGAGGTGGTGCAGCGCGACGGTAGCCTGCTGATCGGCGACTGGGTGCTGAAGGACTGGTTCGGGCTGGAGGCGACGGCCAATCTCGCCGATCTGGAACTGCGCATTGAATCGGAGCAACTGCTGCCGTTCCAGCAGCGCCAGCGGCGCGAGCGGCGCTTTGTCCAGAGCCAGGGCACGGTAGCACCAACCGCTTCCCTGCCGCCGCCACCCGAGGGGCCGCCGCTGGTCGGCCCGCCGGTGGTCGATCTGCTGGCCTCCGGGCAGATGACCGGCGGCAACAATCAGGAAACCCGGCTGGGCGGCAATTATGCGGCCACGGTCGGCGCGGGGCTGCTGGGCGGCGCCTTCGCCGCCTATCTGTCGGGCACGGAGGATGATCCGCTGTCTTCCGCCCGCGCCAACCTGTCCTATTACGACCCGGACGGGCTGGATGGTCTCGGCCTCGTGACGCAGGCGCGGTTCGGCGATATCTCCGGCTTTTCCACCACGTTGCTGGCGCCCAGCGCCAGCGGGCAGGGCGTCTATCTCAGCAATCTGCCGGTCGGCGCGCAGCTGCGCAGCGATGCCACCACGATCAGCGGCGACGCCCTGCCGGGCTACGATGTCGAGCTGTATCGCGAGGAGCAGCTGGTCGGCTATCAGCGGGTCGGCGATGACGGGCAGTATCTCTTCGAGAATGTCGAGCTGTTCGCCGGCGAGAACCGTTTCCGGATCGTGCGCTATGGCCCGCAGGGTCAGATCGAGGAGGAAATCCGCACGGTCAGCGCTGGCGGCGAGATCGGCGGCGTGCCGCTGACCTACCAGTTCGCCGCCTCGATGATCGATGACGGGCCGGATGAGGGCGGGCTGCAATCCAGCCTGGCCACGCGGCTGTCGGTCGGCGACGGGATCGCCGTGCTGGCCAGTACGGGCACCACGGAATTCCGTGGCGAGCGGATCAGCGATGCGCTGCTCGGCACGCAATACCGCATCGGCACCTTCCTGGCGGAGGGGCTGGTGGGGCGTGACACGCGGGGGCAGACCCTCGGCAGGGCCGCCGTGCAGACACGCATCGGCGCGGATTCGCTGCGCTTCAGCCACGAGGTGCGGCCGGAATCGGTGAGTGCCGATATCGGCACCCGCCGCCGGACCGAGCTGTCCCTCACCGGATCGGTCAAGGGCCCGGTGCTGGGTCTGCCCTATCTGCGCTATACGGTGGGCGCGGAGGAGATCAGCGATTCGACGCTGGAGTCGGCGCAGTCGCTGACCGGCAAGCTGGGCACCCAGATCGGCCGCTTCACGCTGAACAACGATCTGCTGTGGACGCGCAGCACGGAGCGCGATACCGACCTGCGCGCCGGCCGCGAGGGCACCAGCCTGAATGCGGTCCATCAGGCCAGCTTTCCGATTGGCCCGCTGCGCAACCGCTTCCGCCTTGGCTACCGGGCCGCACCGGAATTCGAGATGACCGAGTTCCAGGCCAATTCGCTGTGGCTGATCGACCGGGATTTCACCACCGAGCTGGACATACGGCACCGCTTCGAGACGGATGTCACCCGCGTGCAGGCGCGGCTGAACTACGATCTGGGCAGTGTCGTTCTCAGCCCGCGCCTCAGCTACGACAATAACGGCGTCTATGGCGCCTTCCTCGATCTGCGGCTGTCCACCGGCATCGAGCCGATGACCGGCAAGGTCAGGATGCAGAGTCGCCCCGCCGCCAATGACGGCGCCATCGCCGTGCAGGTGTTCCTGGACGAGAACGAGAATGGCGTGTTCGATTCCGGCGAGGAGAGGCTGGAGGGTGTCGAGGTGCAGGCACTGCAGGCGCGCCGCTCGGCGCTGACCGACGCGCAGGGCATCGCCATCCTGCGCAATGTCCAGCCCTTCGAGGCGAGCGACGTGCGCATCATCCCCTCCACCCTGCCGGAAACCCATCTGCAGCCGGGCATCGAGGGTTATTCGGCGCGGCTGCTGCCGGGCGGCACGCAGAACATGATTCTGCCGGTGGTGCGCAGCTGGACGGTGGAGGGCAAGGCGATCAGCGCCACCGCGCAGGGCGAGACGGTGCCGCTGCCCGGTATTCAGGTCGTGGTCACCGACCGCGACAGCGGCGATCTGGTCGCCAGCGCCACGACGCTGGGCGATGGCAGCTACAGCATTACCGGGCTGCGCCAGGGCAGCTACCGCATCTCGCTGTCGGCCGAGGCGCTGGGCAGCCGGCTTGCCCCTGCCCATGCCAGGCCGCTGCTGACCGACGTGCGCGAGACCACCTATCACGCCGTCGATCTGCTGGCCGTGGCGCCGGGCGCCGCACCGCATTACCCGCCGCTGCGCCGCTCCGGCGGGCCGGGGCCGATGATGCTGCCGCTGGGTGCCAGCGCTGCCGACATCAAGGCGCCGGAACCGCAATCCTCCCGCCAGGTGATCGCGGTGCGCGTCGGCCAGTACCGCTCCCGCCTGGCGCTGGTCATGGGCTGGTCGGAGCTGGTGGAACGGACCGGCCCGCTGCTGGCCGGGCTGGTGCCGGTACTGTCGCCAAGCGAGGAGGCGCGGCTGCTGGCCGACCGTACCTCGCTGTTCCCGCTGCGGCTGGGGCCGCTGGTGAACCGCGACGCGGCGGAGCTGCTGTGCGATTTGCTGCGGCAGATCGGCCGGTCCTGCGTGCCGGCGCTGGTGGACTGGCAGGAGGAACGCATCGCCGAGCATGAACCGGCTTCGCTGAAGGCCGCCAGCGTGACCCGGTGAGCCGGCGTTACCTGTTAAGAGAGAGGGATTGGCGGCGGCTTCCGGCGGGTCTATAACCGGCGACCTGTCTGTTCTGCTTTCAACTTTCCCGCCTGATAAGGACCGCCGCCATGGCCGCCAAGAGCTACCCGGTCGAGCTGACCGCCCCGGACATCGAGCCCTATCGCAAGGGCAATACCGGCATCGAGTTCGTCACCAGCTTCGACAGCGGCGTGCCCGGC
Source organism: Oceanibaculum nanhaiense (assembly GCF_002148795.1). Classification (NCBI taxonomy): domain Bacteria; kingdom Pseudomonadati; phylum Pseudomonadota; class Alphaproteobacteria; order Rhodospirillales; family Oceanibaculaceae; genus Oceanibaculum; species Oceanibaculum nanhaiense. Next base: position 451,265 of record NZ_MPOB01000002.1, read on the forward strand.
CCGCATGTGGCGATCAACGCCATCACCCACGGCAACGAGATCTGCGGCGCCATCGCGCTGGATGCGTTGCTGAAGCAGGGCGTGCGCCCGGTGAAGGGCAAGCTCAGCTTCGCCTTCGTGAATCACATGGCCTACAGCCGGTTCGATGCCACCAATCCGGATGCCTCGCGCTTCGTCGATGAGGATTTCAACCGGGTCTGGGTCGAGGACCGGCTGGACGGCAGCGAGGACACGGTGGAGCTGCGCCGCGCGCGCGAGCTGCGGCCGTTCTTCGACAGTGTGGACCTGCTGCTCGACATCCATTCGCTGGGCACCTATTCCGAGCCGCTGATGATCTGCCACGGGCTGGAGAAGGAGCGTACCTTCGCGGCCGAGGTAAATTTCCCCGCCTATATCATGTGCGGCTCCGGCCATATCGTCGGCCGGCGCATCATCGAATACACGCCGTTCAACGATCCGAAGAACGACAAGGTGGCGCTGCTGGTGGAATGCGGCCAGCACTGGGCGGCCTCCTCCGGCCGGGTGGCGATGGACACGGCGATGCATTTCCTGCGCGTGGCCGGTGTGGTCGATCCCGCCGTCATCGAGCGGAACCTGTCGCCGGAGGGCAAGACCCCGCCGAAGGCACAGATCTGGGAAGTGACCGGCGGGCTGACCGCCAAGACCGAGGATTTCCGCTTCGCCGAGGAGTATATCGGCATGGAGGTCATCGCCAAGGCCGGCACGCCGATAGCCTATGATGACGGCGAGACGCTGGTGACGCCGCATGATGACTGCCTGCTGATGATGCCCAGCTACAAGCAGGGTATCGGCATGCGCAAGCTGCGCCTGTGCCGCCGCATCGGCTGAGATATCGGTCTCAGTCGCTGAAGATATCGATCAGAAATACCGAGGAGGCCGCGCTGCTGTGCAGGGCGGCCTTTTTGGTTTCTTCGATCAGCGCGCAGTCGAGCGGGGCGAGGCTGGTGCCGCCGATCTCTATCCCGCCGCTGTGGCACAGCACGAGCAGCGTGCCGGCGGTGCTGACCTCCAGCTCTCCCTGAAACCGCACCCGCCGCATCAAATGCGTGCAGCTGGCGCGCCGCGTCATGATGTTCAAATTGCTGACCGGGCCGTCCAGCAGCCGGGCCTCGGCGGGTTGGTCGGCGGCGAAGCGGTAGGGTGCCGCAGCTTGATCGAGCGTCACCGGCGTGTCGCCCGCGACCGCCAGGGTGAGGCCCGCGCCATCGACGATTGCCAGCGTCCGCACGATGCCCGGAAACGCCGAGAACGGGGCGTCGCTTTCCATGCGGGCAATCGACAGCCGCCAGTCGAAATCGTCGAGTCCGGCGCCGGCTGGCGACACCGCGATTTCGGTGGTGGTGCCCTGGCCGTTCTTCCACGGCATCGGCCTGTTGTCGGCATATCGGAAAATCTGCATGGCGGCTGTTTCCAGGATAAGGCGGGCAGGGGAGGCCATTCGAGCGCGTGGATTGCCGCCGATCAAAAGCTTTGACGAGGCGCTGGCCGTCGTTCAGGCGGCCCGGATCACCGCATCGACCGGGCGGCGCGGGGAATAGGGCAGGGTCGGGCCGTATCCGAAGCGCAGGACGATGTTTGGGCGCCGGCCCGGCAGGCCGACCAGCGCCGCAAGCTCCGGCCGCAGTGCCGCGACCTCGACCGGCTGGTTCACGAAGGCGCATTTCAGCCCCAGCGCCGTGGCCTGCAGGGCAAAACGCTGGCAGGCGCGCCCGGCCCGCATCCAGTGTTCGCGGTCGTCCTGCTGGCCGACGAACACCGCCACCCCGGCCGAAGAGCGCAGCTGTTCCGCATATTTATCGTTCTCCGCCTTTGCGGTGAAGACCAGGTCGAAGGCGCGCGGCCCCAGCCAGTCTGGCAACGCCGGATTACCGCTGGCCGCGCTGTACAGCCCGTCACCGGTGCGGAGCGCCTGGCTGGGGTTGAAGCGCAGCCAGGCCTTCAGCTCGCGGATAAATGCCGGGTCCGCCATCTGCGCGCTGTTGCCGGCGATGACCAGGTCGCGGACACGGTCGAGCTGCGGCCGGTCCGTGATCAGCACCATGTCGATGCCGGGAATCGCGGCGGCATCGGTCAGACTGCGCAGGTCAGCCGGGCTGACGGGGCGGCCATCATAGACGGCGCGGGTCGATTGCCGGCGCGGTATGGCCTCGAACAGGGCCGACTCCTGCGGGGCCGTTGGCTGATGCGCGAAAACGATCCGCCCGTCGCCAGTATCGTCGAAGACCAGTTCCCCGCCTTGTCCGCGCGCGGCTGCCGCCAGGGCAAGATTCTCGGCGGCGCATCCCAGGCTCGCATAGAGGTGATGATCGTCCGGATCGACCACCGGCGTGCGCCGGCTGAAATCTGGTTGCAGGGCGATTTTGCCCGGTGCTGCCGAGAATATCCAGGGTTGGGTGTTATGGCCGTTCGCGGCCAGCGTGGCATGGCGGATGAGGTCGCGGTCGCGCGGCTGGACCGGCAGTTCCGCGCGCAGCGCCTGCATGGCATCGCGGTAGGAAGCGGAGGCTCTCCTCTGCCGCAAGGCAATCCATGCCGCCGCGCCGCCAAGCGCCAGCAGACTTCCGGTGCCGATAAGCAAATGCCGTCTGTTCATGATGCGCTCCCGCTGGCCCTGCTGGATTTGGCCCTTCGATTCGGGAGGATCAATAGCCGGCGGTCTTGCCCCTACGGCCTTGCCCCTGCCGCTATCCGGCCGTCCGGCGTTTGCGCAGCAGGATGAACACGCCGCTGGAGATGATGATGGCCGCGCCGAGGAAGGTCATGGAATCCGGGATTTCGTGCCAGATCAGCCAGCCCAGCCCCGTCGCCCAGAGCAGCGCCGTATAGTCGAAGGGGGCCACCAGCGTCGCGGGGGCAAGCCGGAAGGCCTGGGTCATCATCGTCATGCCAATCGTGCCGAACAGCGCGATGGCGACGAACAGCCAGATATCCTCGGGCCGGATCGGGGTCCAGAAGAACGGCACGAGAAGGCCGCTCAGCAGGGCGGCGGTGCCGGTCAGGTAGAGCAGCAGCGTCCACACGCTTTCGCGGGGATCCACCCAGCGGGCGCTCAGCATCAGCAGCGCATAGACCAGGGCCGTGGCGACCGGCAGCAGCGATACCGGCTGGAAGGCGGCAGCCCCCGGCCGCAGGGCGACCAGCACGCCGATGAAGCCGACGATCACCGCCAGCCAGCGCCGCCAGCCGACCTGTTCGACCCGGAACAGGGCCGACAGAGCGGTGATGAAGAGCGGGGCGACGAAGACCAGCGCCGTCGCCTCGGCCAGCGGCAGGTGGATTAGGCTGGTGAAGAACAGCAGCGTTGCGCCGATCCACAGCACCCCGCGCAGCAGATGCGCCGCCGGGCGGTGGGAGCGCAAGGCCACGGTTCCGCCCATCCGCCACGCCACCAGAAGCGCGAAGGGCAGGGCGATGAGGTTGCGCAGGAACAGGATCTGCAGCGGCGCATAGCGATCGGTCAGGATCTTCGCGATCGCGTCATTCACGCACAGGCAGGCGATACCGACGCACATCAGCGCGATGCCGGTCAGCCCCTGCGTCCGCGCCGCGCTTGAAACAGGCTGCACTGCTCTTCCCCCGCTCTCAGACCCGCAGCACCTTAGAGTGCGGGAACGCGGTTTGCCAGAACAGGGCCGCCTCGGCCTGGGTGCTTCCGTCGGCGGCGGAAAGGCCTTATAGGGTTCCGGCATGACATACGAAGTTGTCCCCAACACCGAAGAGACGCCGTGGCGGACCGTCGTGTCGGTCCGTGCCCGGTTCGATACGGAAGACGGGCCGGAATACAAGACCGGCAGCGGCGTCGTGGTAGGGCGCAACGATGTGCTGACCGCGTCGCATCTGGTCTATGACAGCCGTTATGGCGATGGCGTGGCCGACCATATCGAGGTGGCACCGGGCAGCACGCCGCTTGCGCAGCCTTTCGGGACCTACACCGCGACCGGCTGGTCGCACGAGATCGTCGATGCGGATGGCAATTTCGAGCTGGAGATCGCCGAGGCCGCCCGCGACTATGCCGTGCTGAGTTTCGATACCGCGCTGGGCGACGATCTGGGCTGGATGGCGCTCGATGCCGGCTTCACGGCGGGCGCGGCCAATCTGACCGGCTATCCGGGGCTGCAATCCGGGCGGATGGTGACGGAAACCGCATCCGCCGGCCCGGCGGAGATCGCCGGCGTGCTGTCACTGACAGGTTTCGATGTTGATAACGGCCATAGCGGCGGGCCGGTCTGGACAGATGGCGCAGCGGGGCCGGCGGTCGTCGGGCTGGTTTCCACCACCGGCTGGGGCTTCCAGATCGGCGGGGCGCAGTATGACCGGATCCTGTCGCTGATGGCCGGCAACGAGCATCTTATCGCTGCCGATGGCCCCATCGACGTGACCGGCGGCGCGCTGGCCGACGGGATCAGCGGTGGCGATCATGCCGACCGCATCGATGGCGCTGCCGGCGACGACACGCTGGCCGGCGGCAAGGGCGCGGACACGCTGACAGGCGGCGAAGGCGGTGATGTGCTGCGCGGTGGCAAGGGGCATGATTCGATAACGGGCGGGGCGGGCGACGACACGCTCTATTCCGGCCTCGGGCGTGACACGCTGGAAGGCGGCACGGGGGCGGATGTCTTCGTGCTGCGCGGTTTCGACCCGGCTTTTCCCGGCGCACTCCTCGCACCCACCATTCTGGATTTCCAGCAAGGTCTGGATCTGCTGATGGTGGAGGGCGTCACGGAACCGGAGATTCAGGCGGGCCTTGCTGCGCTGACGCTAAATGAGGGTTCCCTGATTTTTTCCGTTGGCGGTAGCCAGGTAACGCTAATCGGCGTGGAACTCTTGACGGAAGCCGATTTTCTTTTCGTTACGTCTGTATAATCGTTTGAAATATTGGTTAATAATCTCTCCGGGTTGTGTTTTCTGATTGACTGCCTTTACAGGCGGCGCTCATATTTCGATAAAATTATCACAATGCGGTCGTCATAGAATTGCGGCGGCGTGTCAGCCTTCAGAAAAAGGAACTCAGCCATGGCCACGGTACCGGGCGGAATTTTCGGCACCGGCAATATTAGCTCCTCCGAGGGCGCGAATATCTCCAGTTTCCTGGATAAGCTTGGCCTGTCGGAGGGTTCCATCACCCAGGTCACCGTCAGCACGACCGGCACCAATACGATCAGCGACACGACGCCGACTTCGACCTTCACGGTCGGCAGCGGCCAGACCGTGAATGTCGTGCTGTCCGGTTCGACTGGCAAGACGCTGATCGTCACCGGCAGCGGCAATGCCAGCATCGTCGGCGGCGCCGGCAGCGATTCGGTGCTCGGCGGTGCGGGCAGCGACAGCATCTTCGGCGGGATCGGCGACGATCAGGTCCGCGGCGGTGAAGGCAACGACATCCTCTATGGCGGCACCGGCAACGATGTCGTCTTTGGCCGGCAGGCGGCGGATGGCGACGGGAACAACGAGCTTGAGGGTAATCTCGGTAACGACAGCATCGTCGGCGGTACCGGCAACGACACGCTGCGCGGCGGCAAGGATAACGACACTGTCGAGGGCACGGCCGGCAATAATTCGCTGTATGGCGGCCTGGGCGACGATTCGATGCTTGGCGGCACCGGTAACGACACCATCCAGGCGAATGAGGGCAACGATACCCTCTCCGCCGGCAATGCAGTCGCGGCGGAGCTGCGTGGCGGCAAGGGCAATGACAGCATCGTCGGCGGCACCGGCAGCGACACGCTCTATTCCGGCATGGGCAGCGACACGCTGACCGGCGGGGCGGGCGACGACATCTTCTCCTTCAAGGGAGGCGATCAGGCCGCCACCATCACCGATTTCGGCACCGGCAACGACAAGATCGAAATCGCCGGCTACAGCTTTGACCAGCTTACCATCGCCAATAATGGCTCTGGCAACGCTGTCATCAGCATGCCGGACGGGACGACCATCGAGCTTCAGGGTGTCGATGCCGCCACGCTGACGGCGGACTTCTTCCTGTTCAGCTGATCTTAACAAAGCCGGCCTAAATTTGCCGCGACAGCCCGGCCGGCGGAGACTCCGGTCCGCTGTCGCCACCGGCGGGCGGAATCGTCCCGCGCCAACAAGGGCTCATATGCCAGATGCGGGAGACAGCGCCCCCCGGTTCCGCCGTTATTGACCTCTTCCTCCTCGGGCGGGAACTGTTTCTCGGCATCCTGTCCGAGACCGCGCCGCTTCCCGCGGATGCCGTCCTGATCGTCAATCGCGGCGAGAAGCCGGTGCAGCAGCTTCTCCGTACCATTGTGGATGTGCGCGGCGGCGTCCGGCGGCGCGGTTTCATCCTGTTCCGCCGGTCCGGCCGGTCCACGCAACCCGTCTCCCAGATCAGGATCGAGGCCGGCGACAGGAAGACCCCTCTGGTCCTCTCCCGGCCGCCGCTGGCCTTCCCCGAGGCCGCGCGGCTGCTTGGCGACGATCTGTGCCTGCGGACCCTCGGTTTCCTCGTGCGTGATGCTGCCCCCAGGCTTGGCCTGTTCGAACGGGGGCATGACACCTCCGCGATTCGGGCGCTGCTGCTGGAGATGGCGACCGCCCATCTGCCGGTCAGCTATCATACCGACCTGTCCAAAGGTAAGCATTACGTCGAGGCGCTGCTGGCGGCGCCGGATACACGTCCGGCCACGATCCTGTCGATCGGCGAGGATGGCGCGCGGGTGACGCAGACCAGGCCGGTCGAGATCGGCCGCATCGCCAATGGCGATTATCTTCAGGGGCTGTTTCTGAACGGTCAGGACGACCGGCCCCTGAAGAACGAACTGGTCGTGATGATCCAGGCGGACCGGGTGCTGAAGATTGCCAGCCCGGCCATACGCGGCACATCCCCGAAGGCTTTTTTGGACCGTATCGCTGGCTTCGCGTTGCCGGTGCGGATTCGGCTGCGCGAAGCGCTGGGCACGATCATCGCGAAGGATGACCTCTTCGGCCCGGCCTTCGCCTGGATGCAGCGCCTGCAGGGGCTGCCGGCCCAATCGAGCGCCAATGCATCGGCGCCGTTCGGCGGCGGCATCGATTTCGCCGTGCCCTGCGGCGATGCCGGCATTTTCCTGCGCGGCTGGCTGTGGGACCCGCATGAGGCGATTGAGCGCTTCGATGCGGTTTCCGCCCATGGCGAGAAAGCCTCGATCCTCGACCGGATGATCCGCATCGAGGATGGCAAGGTGGGCAAGCATTTCCAGCAGAACAGCCTGCCGGTCCTGCGTCAGGAGCCGGGCTTCGTCGCCTTCCTGCCGATGGCGAAGGGCGCGCGGCACAGCCTGCAGACCCGTGCCGAGCTGGATTTCGCGGGCGGCGTACGGCTGGACCTGATGAGCGCGGTATCGGCGCTGCCGCCGCGTCTGGCGCGCGATCTGGTGCTGCAATCGCTGCCGCGAGAGCGGATTACGCCGGAGATTCTGGAAACGCTGTATCACCCGGCGCTGGCCGCCCTGCAGGCGGACTGTCTTGCGGACAAGCGGATCGACCGGGTGATCGCCTTCGGGCCGCCACCGGCACGGCCCAGGGTCAGCATCGTCATCCCGCTCTATGGTCGTTACGACTTCATCCGCGCGCAATGGATGCGCTTCGCCTTCGATCCCGATCTGGCGCATGCCGATCTGATCTACGTCCTCGACAAGCCGGAGGATGCGGCACAGGTCGAATCACTGCTGCACGGGCTGCACCTGACTTTCGGCGTTTCCTGCCGGCTGGCGGTCAATGCGGAGAATTACGGCTTCGCCGGCGCCTCCAATCTGGGCGCATCGCTGGCAGCGGCGCCGATGCTGCTGTTCCTGAATTCCGATGTCGTGCCGATGGGGACAGGCTGGCTCAGCCGGATGCTGGATTTCTACAAGGCGACGCCGGATATCGGGCTGCTCGGCCCGAAGCTGCTGTTCCCCGATGGCAGTATCCAGCATGCCGGCCTCTATTTCATCGGCGGCATCGCCAAATGGTGGCTGAACGGCGTCTATTGCAAGGGCTATGGCGCCGACTGGCCGGCGGCCAGTACCTCCCGCGAGGTTCCCGCCGTCACCGGTGCCTGCATGATGATTGCGCGCGACAAGTACGCGGCCGTGGGTGGCATTTCCGAGCAGTATGTGATCGGCGATTTCGAGGATACCGACCTCAGCCTGCGCTGCCGCCGGCAGGGCTGGCGCAACTGGTACCTGGCCGATAGCGCGCTGATGCATATGGAGCGCGCCTCCATCGACGGCCATGCCAGCTACACCCAGGCGCCCGTCGATGCCTATAATGGCTGGCTGCATACGAGGCTGTGGGGCGCGGATATCACCGAGATTCAACGCGCGTCCGGTGAAACGATCACGCCAGTGCCGGACGGCGAGGAAGTACCCAACGAGACGAAGCGGACTGCGCGCGGACGTGGTAACGGCGTGCGGCGGAAGGTGGCATGATGCGCATTCTACAGATCGCCCCAGCCTTCTTCGAATTTCAGCCCGGCGGGACGGAACTGTGCGCGCGCAGCCTGCATCGCGCTGCGCTTGGGCAACCCGGCATCGAGTCGCACCTGCTGGCCTGTGTTCCCTATTGGCATGCCAAACCAGGGGTCGGCAGCGATTTTCTGACGCCGACCAGGGGGGCGGCGGAAACCGGCATCGCGGTCCGGGCGTTCGATAGTTTCCACCTGTCGCAGCTGGATGATCTTGGTGTTTTAAGATCGTTCCGGGAGTTTCTGGAGAATTACCGCCCTGACCGGATTCACTTCCACCATCTGCTCTATCTTGGCGTGGAAGGTATCGTTGTCGCCCGGCGGACCTGCCCGAAGGCGGAAATCCTGCTGACGCTGCATGATTACTACGCGATCTGCGCCAATGACGGGCTGATGACGAAGAAACCGGACGGCGCGCTGTGTTATGCTGCGCAGCCCCATGCCTGCCTACAGTGTCTTCCGGAAGCGTCCCTTGAGGATTTTGCCTTGCGCGAACAGGGCATCCGGGCGGCACTGGACCTTGTGGACCGGCTGATCGCGCCCAGCGCCTTCCTGCGAGACCGCTTCATCGCCTGGGGCATTCCGGCAGAGCGGATTGCCTGCCAGCCCAATGCGCTGCCGGAAGGCTGGGCGGGCGCACAGCCCCTGCCGCCGCGCGAGCGCCGGCTGGGAGAGCCGGCGGTGTTCGGCTTCTTCGCCAATATCATGCCGCATAAGGGGCTGCATCTGCTGCTGGAGGCGGCTTTGTGGCTGAAGACGCAGGGCGTGGCGGGTTTCCGCATCGCCGTGCACGGCTCGGACAAGCATGCGCCGGAGGCGTATAAGGCGCGCATCGCCGCCCTTGTCGAGACTCTGGGACCGGCCGTGTCAATGCGTGGCGCCTATGGGCATGAGGAATTGCCGTCGCTTCTCGCCGGTATCGATGCCGTGGTTGTGCCCTCGGTCTGGTGGGAGAATGACCCGCTGATCGTGCGCCAGTCCGCCGCCATTGGGCGTCCCGTCCTCTATGCTGATCTGGGCGGGCTGGCCGAGGCGGGGGCGCAGTCGGGCGGGACGGGTTTCGCCGCCGGCGATGTGGCGGCGCTGGCACAGCGGATGCTGGGGATCATCCAGGCGGAGGAGAGCACCCGGACCGAGCCGGCCCTCGCCGTCATCGGCCAGATGCACAGGCCGGAGAAGAGGCCGGCATGAGCAGTGTCACCCGGCCCATAACGCGGACTGAGTTCGAGCGCAGCTTTGGCATCATCGACCTGCCGCGCCCGCCGGCCGGCATTCACGATGTCGGCGACGGGGATTTCGATGCCATCGGCCGGGAGTTCCTGTGGAACCTCGTGCACCATGCCGGTCTGGAACCGCACCACCGGGTTCTCGATATCGGCTGCGGCGTCGGGCGGCTCGCCCTTCCCCTGACGGTTTTTCTCGACCGCACGGGCAGCTATGTCGGCTTCGACGTCGCTGCCGGGGCAATCCGCTGGTGCCAGGACGAGATTTCCAGCCGGCATGCGAATTTCAGCTTCCACGCGGTCGATCTGCGCCACCCGCTCTATAATCCGGGCGGGGCGCTCGACCCGCTCTCCTTCGCCTTCCCGGTGGGGGAGGCGGGCGTCGATCTGGCGGCGGCGGTCTCCGTCTTCACGCATCTGTCGCCCGGTGTGATGGCGCAGTACCTGCGGCAGGTGCGGCGCAGCTTGGCGCCGGGCGGGCGGTTCTTCTGCACGGCGTTCTTCCTGGACGATGCTGTCAGGGCGCGGCTGCGCGCCGGCAAATGCCGCATCCCGTTCCGGGCGGACGATCCCGGCTTCTGGCAGGAAGGGCATGCGGATCATCCGGGTGCTGCCATCGCCGTCGATCTCGACTGGTTCGTGAAGGCCGCCGCGCAGGCCGGGCTGGGACTGGCCGGGCCGGTCATCCGCGGCCATTGGCCGGACGATACCGGCGGCGAGGGGTTTCAGGACATGTGCGTGCTGCAGCCGCTTGATCCGGCAATGGCCGGGGGGCGGCGCTGATGTCGATGGTGCAGAATGGCGGCGTGCCGGTGCGCCAGTCCGACCTGCCCTCGCGCGGCGGCATCCTTGGCTGCATCGACGCGATAGAAGGCGACCGGCTGTATGGCTGGGCCTGGGACCCGGACCGGCCGGCCCAGCGTCTGGCGGTGGAGATCTATGTCGATGGCGACCGGGCGGCGCAGATGGAGGCGGGGCTTCTCCGCGACGATCTGGCGGCCAATGGCGTTGGCGACGGGCATCACGCCTTCGAATATCAGCACCCCGGCGGCCGGGCGCTTGTCGGCCGGCGGATCGAGGTTAGGCTGGCCGGGCAGGATGTGGCACTGCCGGCGGCGGGACAGGCGGCCTCGGTGCTGGCGACGCATGCGCTGTTCGCCCGGCTGGCGCAGCTGGAGGCCACGGTGGCGGGGCTGCAGGAAAAGCAGCAGGAGACCGGCAAGTTCTATCACTTCGCCCTGAAAGGGCTGGAGATGCTGCAGCGGGACGTCAAGACGCACGACAAGGTGCTGTTCCGCCAGGATGAACGCACCGAAGCGATCCTGCAGGAGACCTCGTATTTCGGCGCATTCGTCCGCAAGATCGTCTGGAACCGGCGGTTTATCGTTACGCTGTCCTTCCTCGGGCTGTTTGCCCACCTGTTCTGGATTTTCGTATTCTTCTTTTGAGGCGCTCGAAGGGAAGTTACTTGGATACCGCTATCGCCGAACCGGCCAGGGCAGAGGATATCAAAGGATACGTCGACCATCTGGGGGCAGATGGCGCTTCTGGATGGCTTTGCGATCTCGCATGCCATAATCGGCGGCTCTCGGTCGAGATTCTGTTCGATGGCATCGTTATGGCGAAGGTCATGGCAGAAAGCTTCCGACCGGATATTCTGGAACTGGGAATGAGCGACGGTTACAGCGGTTTCGGGCTGACGTTTCCCGAAGAGTGGTTTGACGGAACCGAGCATGATGTCGTTCTCAGGGTGGCGGAGACTGGGGAACCGCTCACAGAAAGGTCGACGAAAGTGAGTTTTCCCCGTAAATCTGAGGCGACAAGCATCCATGGTCGCCTCGAGCACGTAGATTCCACTCTCTTTGTCACCGGCTGGGCCTTATCAGGCGTGGGCGAGGCGGCATGCGTGCAGGTGTCGGTCAATGGGAGTGTGGTTGCGTCGCAGGAGGCTTGCCTGGCGCGCCCTGATTTGATCGTGGCAGGGTTCCCCTTCGGGCGTGCCGGCTTCAAGATCAATATCCCTGAGGATATGATCACGCGCCTTGAAAACGAGATTGCCGTTACGGTTGATGGGCAACCGCTTCCCGGCAGCCCAATGCGCTTGAACCTGAGCCGACTGCTTGACGTTCGCGTTGAGGAGCCAAAGCACGGCAAGATTTACATCAAGGTAGATGGCTGGCCTGGGAAGGCCCTGAGAGGACGCCTTTTCCTTGATGGTCTCGCGATAGAGGATGTTGACCTTCACCGCCCCCAGAGACAGGCTCGGCAGTGTCTCGAAGGTGTCTGGACCATGTCTGAGACTCTTCAGGATGGCCGGCCCCATGTATATTCCTTCGAGATCGCGGATGGCGAGACAGTCGTACGCAGCGACTCAGTTATCCTCAGCTATCCGCAATACCTCGTTCATATCGATCACGCCGACACTGCAACCATTTCCGGCTGGGCGTTTCGCAAGGACAGTGCCTTGCCGCTTGCGCTGGCTATCTACCTCGAGGATGGCCTCGTCGGTGAGGCGCGCGCATCGATGCCACGTCCTGATATCCAGCAGCAATATGAATTGAAGAGCCCGGCCTGTGGCTTCAGTATAAAACTGGACGCGGCAGCCTGCGATTCCGCCTGCAGCTTGTTGATGCGCGATTCGCAAACAGGCATCGCGATTGCGGAGGTGTCCGTCGCGCATTCCCATGAAGCCCTGACCGAGATATCGACGGGCCTGGCACGCGTGATGGCCGGCGCCAGCAAGGCCCAGCTCCGCGCCGTGCTTGCGCCTCTGGCGATCGCTTCCACCGATGAGGCAGGCTTCCACTTCCGCACCTTGCCGAAACCCCGTCGCAGCAAAGCGGTTGAAGGGGTTGTCTAATCGCTTCTGGGGCGTCAAGCATATTATTGCGTCGAGACGACGCTGCCGGGTGCATGGTTGTCTTC